>NZ_JAMYQC010000019.1:0-121822 GCF_040320645.1 Mesorhizobium sp. M0633 | reverse complement strand
GGGGGGTCTCCGCCTGGGCGTTGGCGGGTTCGCCCGGCGGTTTTGCCCCCCCGCGGCCCAGCCGTTCCGAACGCGGCGGCGGGTCTATACGACGGCGATGCTCATGCGGCGTGCCGGCCGGCTGGACGAGCTGGGAGGCCGCTATGCGGCCTTGATGCGGGTGCGCGCCGGCGCGCTGCTCGGCGCACCGCAAGGGTTGCAAGGCAAAGCGCTCGACCACTGGCTCGACTCTCGCGATAAGGAGCAAGCCGGCGGCTTCACGACGCGCTCGCAAGCGGCCGGCGAGGCGAAGAATCTGACGCAGATGCAACAGGCAGCAGAACGGCTGCATGACTGGACGGCAAGGAGGCTCGGTGAACGTCGATGATGTGAAGGCCCTGGCGACACGGATCAGGGAAGAAGTGGCCAAGGCGATCACCGGGCAGCACGATACGGTCGACCTGATGCTGACCGCCTTGTTTGCGGGCGGGCATATCCTGCTGGAAGGTCCTCCGGGCACGGCCAAGACAATGACGGCGCGCTGCTTCGCCCAGGCGCTTGGGATCGCCTACGGGCGGATCCAGTTCACGCCGGACCTGATGCCCGGCGATATCGTCGGGTCGAACATCTACAACTTCCAGACCGGGCAGTTCACGCTGACGCGCGGCCCGATCTTCTGCGATCTCCTGCTTGCCGACGAAATCAACCGCACGCCGCCCAAGACGCAGGCCGCACTGCTCGAGGCGATGCAGGAACATGCGGTCACCTTCGACGGCACCACGCATTCGCTCGGCCGCAATTTCATGGTCGTCGCGACCCAGAATCCGATCGAGCACCAGGGCGTCTATCCGCTGCCGGAGGCGCAGCTCGACCGCTTCCTGTTCAAGCACCGCGTCAGCTATCCGGGCCCCGAGGAAGAACGAGCCATCATCGTCCATCACGGCGGCGGCTCCGCCTCGCACGACATCGCGCAATATGGCATCGAGGCGCAGACGGACCGCGAGACGCTGCAGGAGGCACTCGCTACGGTCGGCTCCGTCACCCTTGTCGACGATGTCGTCGGCTATATAGCGGCGCTGGTACGGGCTACGCGTGAAAATGCCGATCTGGAAGTCGGGGCCAGTCCGCGCGCCGGCGCCATGCTGGCGCGGGCGGCGCGGGCGCGGGCGGCGCTGGACGGACGCGCCTATGTGATCCCCGACGACGTCAAGGCGCTGGCGGTGCCGGCGCTGCGTCATCGCGTCATCCTTTCGCCTGCCGCCCAGATCGATGGCCGGCTGGTCGAGCAGATCGTCTCCGACCTGGTCGACCAGACGGAAGCACCACGTTGATCTATCCCAGCGGCCGAGCGGTATGGGCAGCTGCGGCCGGCGCGGTGCCGGCCTTCCTGGTCGCGCTGGCATTGCCGTCGTTCTGGTATCTGGGATTGCTGTGGAGTTGCCTGCTGCTTGCCTTCCTGGCGGTGGACGCCGCGGCCGGACGCGGACGGGCATCGCTGAATGCCAGCATCGATGCGCCGCAGCAGGTCGGTGTCGGTGGGGAATTCGGCGTGCAAATCACCGCCCGTCACTCGGGGCCGCGCGCCGCGGAGGCTCGGGTCGGCCACGATGCGCGTCTGGCGCCGGTGGACGGCAGCGGCGGCGCCTTGCTGCCAACCGCCGGAGGCGGGTCGCTCAACCTCCGCCTCCAGGCGCTGCGGCGCGGCGTCGCCAGCTTCGACCGTCTCTGGGTGCGCTGGCGCGGGCCGTTCGGGCTGGTCTGGAACCAGGTCGTCCTGCCGGTGGAAAGCAAGGTTGCCGTGCTGCCCGACGTCAGCAGCGCCCGCGGCGAGGCGATCACGCTGCTGCAACATGCGGCGCTTGCCGAAGGCCATGCGCAGCGCCGCGCCGGTCAAGGCCGCGAGTTCGACGCGCTCAAGGATTACCAGCCCGGCATGGGCCGGCGGATGATCGACTGGAAGCGCAGCGCCCGCCACGGCAAGCTGTTGGCGCGCGAGTTCCGCATCGAGGAGAACAACAACATCGTGCTGGCCATCGACAGCGGACGCCTGATGTGCGAGCCGGTCGACGGGGTGCCGAAGGTGGACCGGGCGGTGACGGCCGCCCTGCTGTCGGCATTCATCGCGCTGAAGGGCGGTGACATGGTCAGCTTGTTCGGCTTCGATGCAAGGCCGCGCGTTTCGAGCGGCGCGGTGCGCGGCCCCGCCAGCTTTGCGATGATCCAGAAACGGGCCGCCGAGATCGACTACTCCAGCGAGGAGACCAATTTCACGCTGGCATTGACGACGCTGGCGGCGCGGCTCGACCGCCGCTCACTGGTCATCATCTTCACCGATTTCGTCGATCCGATCAGTGCGGAATTGATGCTGCGCACCGTGGGCCGGCTCACCGAGCGGCATCTCGTGCTGTTCATGATGATGAAGGACACCGAACTGGAGGGCCTGGCCGACCTGCCGCCACGCTCCGGCGAGGATGTTGCCCGCGCGGTCGTTGCCGGAGGGCTCTTGCGCGAAAGGCAGGTCGTCATCGGCCGGCTGCGCCTGCTCGGGGCGCATGTGATCGAAGCCGACCACAGCCGGCTCGGTCCGGCGCTGGTCGAGCGCTATCTGCAGTTCAAGCAGGAGGATTTGCTGTGACGGCGCCGGTACGCGGCAATGCGGTGCGCGGCGACGCGGTACGCCAGTCGCTGGCCAGCTTCCGCCGCGAGCGCGAGGCCGACTGGAAGGCATTCGAGGCGCTGCTGGCGCGTGTCGAGAAGCGCGCGCCGCGGACGCTTTCCGAAGAGGAGCTGCTGTCGCTGCCGCTGCTCTATCGATCGGCGCTGTCTTCCCTGTCGGTGGCGCGCGCGACATCGCTCGATAATGCGCTGGTCGGCTATCTCGAAGCGCTGTCGCTGCGCGGTTATTTCTATCTCTACGGCGCGCGCCGCGGGCTGCGGCAGCGCCTCGCCGATTTCTTCCTGCATGACTGGCCCGAAGCCATTCGCGACCTGTGGCGCGAGACATTGGCGTCGGTCGCGCTGATGGTGATCGGCATTGGTGCAGGCGCCTGGCTGGTGGCATCCGACAAGAGCTGGTTCGACGCGATCATCCCGCCCGGCCTGGCAGGAGGCCGCGGCCCCGACACCTCGGCCGAACTGCTGCGCAACATGCTTTATGATGGCGACAATGGCTTTCTCTCAGGCTTTGCCGCCTATCTGTTCACGCACAACGTCCAGGTCGCAATCCTGGCCTTCGCCCTTGGCTTCGCCTTCGCGGTGCCGACGGTGCTGCTGATGCTGTACAACGGCTGCATGATCGGGGCGTTGTTCCAAGTCTATTGGTCCAAGGGGCTTGGCATGGAGCTCGGCGGCTGGCTGGCCATCCACGGCACCACCGAATTGTTCGCAATCTCTCTGGCCGGCGCGGCGGGCATGCGCATCGGCACCAGCATCGCCTTTCCCGGCGAATTGACACGCATGGCGGCAGCGGCTCGCGCCGGACGCATCGCCGCGAACGCCATGGTCGGGGTCTCGGTCATGCTGCTGTTTGCCGGGCTGCTCGAGGGCATTGGCAGGCAGACCATCACCAGCGACGTCACACGCTACGGCATTGGCGGTGGCATGCTGGTGCTGTGGATCGGTTATTTCTACCTGTTCCGGGCGGTGCGGCATGGCGATCGTTAAACGCGCCGCCTTCGCGGCTATACGGCCGCTGATCACGCCCGAAGGCGTCGATCTCCGGATAAAATTGGCCGACGCCGGCACGCGGGCCTCCGCCTTCCTGCTCGACATCGTGTTCATCGCCGTGGCGGCAATCGTGATCACGATCGTCGCGCTGTTCGGGGTGGGAGGCCTTGGCAGCGAGGGATTTCAGCCGCTCTTCGTCGTCTGGATCATCCTGATCTTCTTTCTGCGCAACGCCTACTTCATCGTCTTCGAAGCGGGCCGGCGCGCGGCTACGCCCGGCAAGCGGATCGTCGGCATCCGGGTCGCGTCGCGCAGCGGAGACGGCCTGTCGATCGACCAGGTGATCGCCCGCAACCTGATGCGCGAGATCGAGGTGTTCCTGCCGCTGTCGATCATCGTTGGACGCAGCGGGACCGACCTTGCCGACACGCTGACGACGGTGTTCGGACTGGTGTGGACGCTGCTGTTTGCCTTGTTCCCGCTGTTCAATCGAGACCGCATGCGGATCGGCGACCTGTTGGCGGGAACCTGGGTGGTCGAGGCGCCGAAGCGCGCCTTGCTTGAAGACCTGTCGGCACGGCAGGATCCGGCGGCCGGCGCCTTCCGGTTCAGCCACGCCCAACTCGATGCCTACGGGATTGCCGAACTCCACAAGCTGGAGGAGGTGCTGCGCCGCGACGACTATTTCGCCCTGCGGACGGTGGCCGAAACGATCGGACGCAAGATCGGCGCGGCACCCCAAGCCCATGACGCACGCGCGTTCCTGACGGCTTACTACGGCGAGCTACGGGCGCATCTCGAACGCAAGCTGCTGCTCGGCAACCGCAGGGCCGACAAGCATGCGCGGTAGACCGGAAGGGGGGACGGGATGCAGGTCAAAATTAGCGCGACTGAGGAATCCAGGATAGATCGCGCAATTCAGGCGGCGGTCTCTGGGTCCTGGGAAGAATTCAGCAGCCTCACCGACACTCCCTTTCCAAACGACGAATCGATGCGAGAGCAATTCGACGATTCCTCCCCCCGACTTCAGCAAGTGGGAGGAAATTGGAAACGAGAAACGGGCGTTGAGATCCTAGATGACGGAGTGCGCCTAATAATAGCGAGAATAGAAGCGCCGCCCACGGTGGATATCGTTTTTTCACTGCACAGCACGAGCGAATTCAGTGACAGCACAATCGGTATTCGGACATTTTTGCAGCAGCTGAATTGGGACTCCTAGCTATCAGTTCCGGCATTTCCAACCAGCGCCACCTCCTGCCCTATCCCACCCACTTCTCGTAGTCGGACACCAGCAGATGCAGCGGTGCTGTGTCCTCGTCGATGTCCGCGAAGCGGCCGATCGGCTCGCGGAAGACATTGTCGGTGAGATCGTCGTTGACGGTCGAGACCTCGCCGATCAGCACGTCCTTGCCCTCGGCCCAGAAGGCGTGCCAGACGCCCGGCAGCAAAGTGACGCTCTGGCCTGGGTCGAGCTTCAGCAGTCCACCCGCAGGCAGCCTGTGAATGGTTCCGTCGACAGGCACGGTCACTTCGGCCTTCGGATCGATGCCGCCATCGCGATTATGCATGAACAGCTCCAGCACCAGTTTGCCGCCGCCGCGGTTGATGATGTCCTCGGCCTTGATGTTGTGGCGGTGCATCGGCGACAGCTGGTCCTTGCGCGAGATCATGATCTTTTCGGCATAGAGCATGCCAATGCCCTTCTTCATGTCCTCGTAGCGGCCGTTGCGAACGGTGAACAGGAACAGGCCGAGCTCGTCGAATTTCTCCTGGCCGTAGTCGGTGATGTCCCAGCCGAGCCGGGAGGAAAAGATCGCCGAGGAATCCTGCCGGCGCGCCTTCATCTCTTCCGGCGACCAGTAGGCGAAGGGCGGCATGATGTAGCCGAACGAGCGGATGAAGGCGTCGGCGTCGCGGATGATGTCGTTGATGGCGGAGCGTTTCATGATCGTGGTTCCTTCCCGTCGCTTTGCGAGCGCTAGAACGGTTCATCGTTTCACGGAAACGCCGAACCGCTCTATCTTTTTTTGGACGCAATTCCGGACGGAAAACCGTTTCACACTTTTCCTGGAATTGCTCTAACCGCAATAGCCGAACGTCAATTCGGTGTCGATGCAAACTGCTGTCGCTGGCCCCATGACATGCGGTCCGATCAGGGCCATAAGGTCAACCAATTTTCCGATGGTGAGACCATGCGCAGCATAGACGACCTCGATACGCCGGCGATCCTGATCGATGCCGGCCGCGCCGAAGCCAATATCGCGCGGGCGCAGGCCCATGCCGACCGGCACGGGCTGAAGCTCAGGCCGCACATCAAGACCCACAAACTGCCCTACTGGGCAAAGAAGCAGATCGCGGCCGGCGCCGTCGGCATCACCTGCCAGAAGATCGGCGAGGCCGAGGTCATGGCCGACGCCGGACTGACCGACATCTTTCTGCCCTACAATATCCTCGGGCGGGCCAAGCTGGAGCGCCTCAAGGCGCTGCACGGCCGCGTAACCCTGTCGGTGACAACGGACAGCATGGACACGCTCATGGGACTTGCCGCCACCTTTACCGATCCCGGCCACCGCCTGCCGGTGCTGGTCGAATGCGACACCGGCATGGGCCGCTGCGGTGTGCAGTCGGCCGGCGAGGCAGTCGCGCTGGCGAGCGAGATCGACAAGGTCCGGGGGCTCGTCTTCGGCGGCTTGATGACCTACCCGGGGGCTGGCCGCGCCGCCGAGACCGAGGCGTGGCTCGCCGATGCGCAGCAAGCACTTGCCGCAGCCGGCCTTGCTTGCGAGCGCATCTCCAGCGGCGGCACACCCGATATGTGGCGTTCCGGCGAGCATAGCGTCGTTACCGAATACCGGCCCGGCACCTACATCTATCTCGACCGCTACCAGGTCACCAAAGGCGTCGGCAGCCTCGACGATTGCGCACTGACGGTGCTGTCGACGGTGGTCAGCCACCCAACGCCGACACGCGCCATCCTCGACGCCGGCAGCAAGGCCCTGTCCAGCGATACGCTGGGGCTCGCCGATTTCGGCGAGCTGCTGGGCATTTCAGGCGCAAGGGTGACCAGCCTCAGCGAAGAGCACGGCAACGTCACGCTGTCAGGCGGCGCCGAGCTTCGCATCGGCGAGCGCGTGCGCGTCGTGCCCGACCATTGCTGCGTCGTCACCAACCTGTTCGACGAGGTGCATCTGATCGAAGGCGACAAGGTGTTGGAGACGCTGCCGGTGGCAGCACGCGGGCGGATGGGGTGAGTCCAGCTGGAGCGCGTGCGCTTCAGGTACAAAATCCTTCAAACGCTGGAGGGACAGCGCCCCCCTCTGGCCTGCCGGCCATCTCCCCCTCAAGGGGGAGATCGGTAGCTTCGCCGGTAGCGCCTCTCTTTCAACATTCGCGATTGGCGAAACGATACGTGACATTCAATCTCCCCCCTTGAGGGGGAGATGTCCGGCAGGACAGAGGGGGGCGCGAAGGAACTCGACGAAGATCAGCTAGCCTGTCTCGCGGCAACCCGGCGCATCGAAATGACCCGGCGGCGGCGGATCTCGGTGCGCATAGCCATCAGATGCAGCGCGAAGAACAGCACGGTGAAGCCGAGTGCCATCACCAGCAATGGCCACAACAGGCTTGGATCGATGGTCGGGCCGCCGAGCCGGAACACCGACGCCGGCTGATGCAGCGTGTTCCACCAGTCGACCGAAAATTTGATGATCGGAATGTTGATGAAGCCGACCAGGGTGATGATGGCGGCGGCCCAGGCGGCGCGCCCGGCATCGTCGAGCGCGCGGGTCAGCGCGATGATGCCGAGATACATCAGGAACAGGATGAAGACCGAGGTCAGCCGCGCGTCCCACACCCACCAGGTGCCCCACATCGGCTTGCCCCAGATCGAACCGGTGATCAGTGCAAGGGCGGTGAAGACGGCGCCGATAGGTGCCGCCGATTTCAGCGCCACGTCGGCCAGCGGATGGCGCCAGACCAGCGTGCCCAGTGCCGCGACCGCCATCAGCGTGTAGCACATCATGGCAAGCCAGGCGAAAGGCACGTGGATATACATGATGCGCACGGTGATGCCTTGCTGGAAGTCCTCGGGCGCCGTGAAGCTCATGTAGAGGCCGACAGCGAGGATGATGGCGGCAACGCTCGCCAGCCACGGCACGACCTTGTCGGCCAGCCCGACGAACCGCGTCGGGTTGGCAAGGTCCATCCAGCCGGAGAGGCGTGAAGTCGTATCGCTCATGCCGCCTTACATAGACCGCCGGCGGAGTTGCGGCAACCGCAGCGGCGGTACGTCTTCCCTTCTCCCCTTGCGGGAGAAGGTGGATCGGCGCGTAGCGTCGAGCCGGATGAGGGGTCTGGACGGAGTGAGGCGCCAATGATCGCCGTGCGCCGAAGTCTGGATTTTGGATGAAGATTTGCGCCAAGCTGGAGCACCCCTCATCCGACCTCGCTTCGCGAGGCCACCTTCTCCCGCAAGGGGAGAAGGCAAGCCGCGCTGCTCAAGCGGCTTCGTTCACCGGACGGCTGAGGCGGCGGACCTCCTCGTCGTTGAGCAGGCCGCCGGCGCGCAGCAGGCTGGCGAAGCGACCGTTGCGCAGCGACAGTTCGGTGAACCCGCCCATCTCGACCACCCGGCCCTTGTCCATGAACACGACCAGATCGGCGTCGCGAACGGTGGTCAGGCGGTGGGCGATGATGAAGGTGGTGCGGCCGCGCCGCAATTCGTCGATGGCGTCCTTGACGCGGTCTTCCGTCTCGACGTCGAGCGCGCTGGTCGCCTCGTCGAGAACCAGGATGGGCGCGTCCTTCAGCACGGCGCGGGCGATCGCGATGCGCTGGCGCTCGCCACCGGACAGCTGTCCGCCGCGTTCGCCGACGACCGTGTCGTAGCCCTCGCACTTTGACAGGATGAAATCCTGCGCGGCGGCGGCATTGGCCGCGGCATGGACCTCGTCATAGGTCGCCTCCGCACGGCCGACGCGGATGTTGTCCTCGATCGAGCGGTTGAGCAGGCCAGCGTCCTGGAACACGGTGGCGATCGAATGGCGCAGCGACTTGCGGGTCACCGTGCGGGTATCGATGCCGTCGATCAGGATGCGTCCGCCGGACGGCGTGAAGACGCGCTGCAGAAGGTTGATGAGCGTGGTCTTGCCGGCGCCCGTCGGGCCGACGATGGCGACGGTCTGGCCGGCCTGGACCTCGAACGACGCGTCGTCGACGCCCTGCCCGGAATTACCGAACTCGAAGCAGACATTCTCGAAACGCACATGACCCGTGACGTTGACGAGGTCGCGCAGCCCGTCGGGCTCGGCGGCATCGGAAGCGGAGTCTTCGAGATGATAGAATTCCTCGAGCTTGGCACGTGCTTCGGAAATCTGGTTGGCAAAAGCCGACATCTGGTCGAGCCGGGCAATCAGCAGCGTGGCAAAGCCGGTAAAGGCTATGACGTCGCCGATGCGCAACTGGCCGTGCGTCACCAGGTAGGCGCCAATCAGAAGCACCACCATCATCGAAATCGTCGAGGACAGGCGATGCAGCGCGTTGGCCATTGCCCACCAGTCGAGCACGGGGTTCTGCACATCGAGCAGATTCTTGACGTAGCGCTTCAGCGCCTCGGTCTCGTGGCCGATGCGGTTGTAGCTCTGGAGGACGGCGACGTTGCTGACCGAGTCGGTCACATGCGCAAACACCTTGTGGTAGTGACGCTCCACGGCCGCCTGGCCTTCCTTGGTGCGCCGCATCACCAGCCGTCCGATGCCGACATAGAGCGCGCCAAGCGCCAGCAGCACCATCGACATGCGGATATCCATGCTGAGCGCCGTGGGCACCAGCAGAACCAACGCGACCGCTGTCGACAGGTGCTGCCGCATGAACTCGAGCCAGAGGCTGAACAGGGTCTCGACCGCCCGCAGAAGCGTGTGCAGGGAATTGGAGGTGCCGCGCTGATGATGCCAGGCAAGCGGCATGGTGATGACGCGCTCGAACGACTGGCAAAGAACCTCGCTGCGCCGCTGGTGGGCAAAGCGATCAGCGCCGCGCGCCACCAGAACGAAGGCGACGATATTGAAAGCGCCGATGCCGGCCCACATTGCGAGCGTCGAGAACACCGAGCCGCGGTCCGAAATGGCATCGATCACCCGGCCGAACATGATCGGCTCGAGAATGGCGATAATGGCAAGCGCGACATTCGCCCCGCAGATAAACGCAACGCGTTTCCTGTCGGCAGCGAGATAACCAAGGGCTCGCCAGTAGATTTGCAGAAGTGACACTTCAGCTACTCCGCCAATTATTTATGGTGCAGTGCGTCATTTTTTGACTCGTATCGGTTGACGCGTCGCAAAACAATGCTCGTCTAGCTCTTCCGTTCCCATTCCGCGAACAAAAGATGACGACGCTTCGAAATTTGCCGTGATCGTCTAACAGTTTGAGATAAAAGGTGAAATGTCAGCGTTGCGGCAAAATCATGGCAGCTGGAAAGCACTGCCACAATTTTAATCAGCAAGACCCTGGGCACGACGTCTAAAGTCGTGTGCAGGCATTCAGCAAGGTCAACCGCAAATATAACCGGTAGAGGCACTTGGAGCGCCCGTGCGTGCCCTGGGAACGCTAAGCGACGCTCCAAGCCCTTGAATCTAGGCCGGTATTCTGACGACCACCTCGGCACTATCTCCGGCTTTTGGCTCGAAGGACGAAGATTTGGTCTTCGTGCCATTCACTTCAAGTGAGATGGCCCGGGCCTTTTTGTCGCGGACGACGCGGACCTTGATCTCGGCGCCCAGCATCTTCAGAGTTGCCGAATAGCCGTCCCAATGGCTAGGAAGTCTCGGCGTGAACTGGAGGCGCTGTCCGCGGCGCTCTATGCCGAGAATGCTCTCGACCGCGGCGCGATAAAGCCAGCCCGCCGACCCGGTATACCAGGTCCAGCCGCCGCGGCCGCCCTTGTCTTGCCCGGAATAAACGTCGGCCGCGACGACATAAGGTTCCACCCGGTAGCGCTCTGCCGCGGCTTCGTCGAGCGCATGGTTGACCGGATTGAGCATTGAAAGGCAACGGTAGGCATCGTCGGTGCGACCCATCTCGGCTAGCGCAATGACGAACCATGTTGCCGCGTGCGTGTATTGGCCGCCGTTTTCACGGACCCCCGGCGGATAGCTCTTGATGTAGCCCGGGTCCTTTTCCGTCTTCGAGAAGGGCGGAGTGAACAGTTTGGCGATCTTGAGGTCGTCGTCGACGAGCGCTTTCATCGCCTGCGCCATTGCCGTGGTCGACCGCGCCGGGTCGCCCTCGCCCGAAAGCACGCTCCAGGACTGGGCGATCGAGTCGATCTTGCACTCGTCCGACTTGCGCGAGCCGAGCGGCGTGCCGTCGTCGAAGCTGCCGCGCCGATACCACTCGCCATCCCAGGCGGTGCTTTCCAGCGCCCGTTTCAGCACCTCGGCGTGCTTCGTCCAGGCCTGCACGCGCTTGGCATCGCGCTCCGCCTTGGCGACGGCGGCAAAGTCACCCAGCGTCTTCAGCAGGAACCAGCCCAGCCACACGCTCTCGCCCTTGCCGTGCTCGCCGACGCGGTTCATGCCGTCATTCCAGTCGCCGCCGAGGATCAGCGGCAGCCCGGCCGGGCTGCTGCGCTTGACGGCAAGATCGAGCGCCCGCGCGCAATGGTCATAGAGCGAGGCTGTCTTCTTCGAGATTTCCGGGATGAAGAAAGCATCGTGCTCGCCTTCGCCCAGCGCCTGCCCTTCGATGAAGGGCAGTTGCTCCTTCAGGATCGCGGTGTCGCCTGTCACCAGCAGGTAACGGGCCGTGGCGTGGGCCAGCCAGACCACGTCGTCCGAGATCATGGTGCGGACGCCGGCCTCGGTGCGCGGCAGCCACCAATGCTGCACGTCGCCTTCGGGGAATTGCCGCCGCGCCGCATTGAGGATCTGATCACGCGCCAGCTTGGGGTCATGCGCCAGCAAAGCCAAGGTATCCTGCAACTGATCGCGGAAGCCGAAGGCACCGCTCGCCTGATAGAACGCAGAGCGGGCACGGATGCGGCAGGCCAGGCTCTGATAGGGCAGCCAGTGATTGACCATAGCGTCGAGTGCCTTGTCCGGCGTCTCGACCTGGATTGTGTCGAGAAAGCCGCGCCATGTGCGCTCGTTGTCGGCCAGCCGCTGATCGAAATCCCTTGAGCGATGGGTCTGCACCAGCGCGCTGGCCGCCTCGGGCGAGGCCGCGTCGCCGAGCAGCCAGAGCAGCGTGACGTCGCCGCCGGCAGCGATGTCGATGTCGCGTGCGATGGCCGCGCAGGGATCGTCGCCGGCCTCGACACGGCCGGACAGGCCGGCGCCGCTCAGCACGGCATGCGGAAACTCGCTCGTGCCTTGCCTGCCGATGAACTCGCCGCGATCGGCGGTGACCGAATGCACAGCACCGTCGGCGGCCAGAAAGGCGATCCGCTCGCCGAAATCGAGCCCATAGGGATTTTGCGCCAGCAATGCGCCGGTTGCGGCATCCCTCGACGGAACGATGCTTGCAGCGGTGCGCGAGCGATGGCCGCCAAGAACCCATTCCGCATAGGCGTAGACGCGCAGCCGCATCGGCACCGAACCCGAATTCTGGATGTGCAGCCGCGATATCTTCACCGGATCGACGGGATCGACAACATGGGTCAGGTCCATCGACAGCGGCCCGCGTTTTGAGCGGAACGTCGAAAAACCCTGCCCGTGCCAGGTTTCGTAGGTCATTGTCGGGTCACGCACCACGGCAGCCATTGGCGAGAACGCCCTGCCACTGGCCTGATCGTAGATATAGATGCCCTCGCCCGGCCGGTTGGTGACCGGATCGTTCGACCATGGCGTCAACTGATAGTCGCGGCTGTTGCGGCTCCAGGTGAAGGCAGCGCCTTCAGCCGACATGTGGAACCCGAACGATGGGTTGGAGATGACGTTGATCCACGGCTGCGGCGTCGTGCGCCGGCCGGTAAGACGCACGACGTAGTGGCGTCCGTCGCCGTCGAAGCCGCCGAAACCGTTCCATTGGTCGAGCCCGCTGCCGTCGACGCGGCCCTCGATCAGTGCCTGGGCGGCAGATGCTTGCGACGTCGGCACCGGCAAGGACGGCTCGCGAAGCGCTGCAAGGTCTGCCGGCTGGAGGGCGGCGTCCCGCGCCTGCAATGCCGCGGCCTCGGCGCGCTCGATCTGGTCGAAGATGGTGCCGTTGCGCGTATGCAGCACCACCCGAGCGACGGCGAGCAAGGTCCTGTAGGTCGTTTCCTCCATCAGATCGCGGCGCACCGCGAAGATGTGCTGGCGGGGTCCGAGCTCCTTGCCGCGCAATCGGCTGTTTTCGCACAGCGTCTCCACCGCGCGCTGCAGGTCCTGCACGTAGGATGACGCCTGCTCGTTGACGACGACAAAATCGATCATCATGCCGCGAGCGCGCATGTATTCCTGGAAGCGAAGCGCCTGGGCGACGATCTCCAGATCGGCGACATCGGCGATCCTGACCAGGAAAATCGGAAAATCGCCGGATATGCTGGTCGGCCACAGGCTGGACTGCCTGCCGAGCCCGGAGACGATGGATTCGCCCGGAAGGCGCAGGAACGGATCGGGATAGATCAGATAGCGCGCCAGCTTCTGCACATTGGCGGCGTCGGACAGGCTGAGGCCAAGGTGCCGGGTCTGCACCTGCGAGCGCGTCCAGGCGAGCATCGCCTGACGGGCGAAGCTTTCGGGATGGTCGAGCCGTGCGATGGCGGCATCCAATTCGGCGCGATGGGTACCGACGACGGTCCAGAACGTCAGCGAAATCTTCTTGTTGGCCGGCACGCGCACCTGCCGGCGAAGCGATGCGATCGGATCCAGGGTGAAGCCGGAATGGCCGCCAAGCTTGGCGCCGGGATCAAAGGCAGCCGCTTCGGTGATGGTGCGGCCGCGGCCGATGAAGGCGCGCCTGTCGGTTTCCGCCTCGGCGTCTCGCGCCGATCCAGACGGGTCGGTGACGAAATGCACCATGGTGACGTCGGGTTCGTCCTTTTCGCGCTTGCCCCTGGTGGCGAAGATCGCGCCGTTGTTCGGCGCGATCTCGGTTTCCACGAACATCTTCGAAAAAGCCGGATGGGCATTATCCGAGGGCTCGGAGCCCAGCACCAGTTCGGCAAACGAGGTTACTTCGATATGCCGGTCGGCGGGGCCATCATTGTGGAGCGTCACCCGTCGGCCCTCACCATTGCCTTCCGAGATGACGATGCACTCGACTTCCGAACGCAGCGATCCAATCGATTTGACGAAGCTCGCCTTGTCGTCGGAGAACAGCGTTTGCGCACGCTCGCCGGCGGCGCGCTTCGGCTCGGCGGTGGTCGACCACCAGTCTCCGTTGCTGGCGTCGCGCAGGAAAATATAGGAACCAAGGCGGTCCTCGGTCGGATCCGGCTGCCAGCGCGTGACGGCAAGTTCGCCCCAGCGGCTGTACCCGGAGCCGGTGGCGGTCACCATGACCGAATAGCGGCCATTGGACATGACACTGGTCGAGCGGAGCGCCCTGAGCGGATCGAGCACGATGCGGGTATCCGGGCTTTCCAGCTCGGTCTCGTCCTTCGAGCGCTCGTCGGCCTCGGTCCTGACGGTCGCAGTCGGGATGTCGCGCGGCGCCCTTTCCTGCAGCAGCAATTCGGCCGACTCGATCACCGGATCGCTGTGGAAGCGGTCGCGCAGGCGCCCTTCGAAGATCGCATCGGCAACCGCGGCAATCGACATGCCGGAGTGGTGGGCCATGTAGTTGAGCACGACGGCGTGGTCGGTGCCCTCGGGAACGCGTTGCGGCGTGAAATCCACCGCGTCGTAAAAACCGTGCCGGCCCAGTGCGCCCAGCCGCCTGAGCGTGGCCAGGTTCTGGACGGATTCATGCGGCGTGAACTGCGCTGCCAGCACGGTCGCGTAAGGCGCGATCACCGTGTTTTGGCCAAGGCCGCGCTTCAGGCCGAGCCCGGGCACGCCGAAATTGGTGTACTGATAGGTCAGCTCGCGGTCGCGGGCGTTGTAGGCCGCTTCCGAAATCCCCCAGGGAACGTTCTTCGAACGGCCATACTGGATCTGGCGCTTGATGATGAGCTTGCTGGTCTGGTTGAGAATGCTGCCTTGCGGCTCCTTCATCACCAGTGGCGGCATCAGATATTCGAACATCGAGCCGGACCAGGACATCAGTGCGCCCTGGAAGCCGATCTCGACGATCGGCCGGCCGAGCCGGAACCAGTGCTCGGTCGGCAAATCGCCCTTGGCGATGGCGAACAGGCTGGTCAGCCGCGCCTCGGAGGCCAAAAGATCGTAGCAGCTTTCGTCGAGCTGATGCTCCTCGACCCGGTAACCGATCGACAAGAGCTTGCGTTCGGGCCGCATCAGGAACGAGAAATCCATCTCGAAGGCGAAACGGCGCGTGCGCTCGCGCAACGTCAGAAGCTTGGCCCGCAATGCCGCGACGGCGTTTTCGTCGCTGTGCGCGTCGTGCACATGCGCCTCGCAGGTGGCTTCGAGCCTGGCCGCCCAATCGGCGATGGTGTCGCTCTGGGTCGACGCGGCCTCGGTGTGGATGGCTGTCGCGAGCTTGCGTATCTCGCCGGCCAGGACGGCCAGGTTGATGGTACGGATCGACGCCATCTCCGGCTGCGCCTTGATCAATTCGACCGCCCGCCGCATGCCGTCGAGACGGTCGGCGAGCCGCTGGCGCAAGGGCCGCAATTGACGCCGGTCGTCGGGCAGTTCCTCAAGGCTTTCGTCGAGGATGGTGACGGTGTCGAGGATGCCTTCGAAGTCGCCCTGCACATGCACCGACGGCGCTTCGGCCCATTCGGCGCAGGCAGCGGCCACGGCCACCAGATGGCCGGCGAGATTGCCGCTGTCGACCGCCGAAATGTACAGCGGGTAGAGCGGCTTCAGGGTCGTCGTGTCATACCAGTTGAAGAGATGGCCGCGGTCGCGCGGCATGCTCTCGATGGTCGACATCGTCGCGTCGATGCGGTTGACGGCGTCGGAGAGGCTGATCCAGCCGAAATCGCGTGCCGAAATCACCGACAGCAGGTAGACGCCGATATTGGTCGGCGAGGTGCGGGGCGCCACCACGGGGGCCGGGCTTTCCTGGAAATTATCCGGCGGCAGATGGTGATGCTCGGCCGTCACGAAGGTCTCGAAATAGTGCCATGTACGCCGCGCCACGGTGCGCAGCGCGTGGATGTCGGCGGCCGATATGCGCAGGCGGTCCTCGGTTTCGGCCGAACGGCTGATCCAGCAGGCGATGGCGGGCGAGCCGATCCAGAACAAGGCAAAGAAGAAGGCGACGAAGGCGCCGGTGGAATCGGCCAGCACCGGGACGGCGAGGCCGACGACGCCTATGATCACCGCGCCGTACATGATGCTGTAGTAGGAGCCGAGATCGTTGTCGCCGCCCTTGTGTGCCTGCGAGGCGGTGCGCCATTCGAGCAGGTTCTGGCGGCTGACGAACAGGCGGTAGAGCGTGCGGATGATCGCGTCGCCCATCATCCAGGCAAGGTGCGCCATCAGCACGATCTTCAGCGCCACCAGGGCGGTGCCGAAGGCAACGTCGCGCGCCAGTGCCGAGAAATGGCCGCGCGGCGTCTGGTCGCCGCTCTTCGGCAGGATGGCGTCGACGATGTCGAACGTGGGCGCCATGAACAGCGTAAGGATCAGCAGCGCCTGCCATTGCGCGGCCTGCGTGAAGGGCAGCAGCGTCCAGCCGGCGATCGCGGCCATCACCCAGAAGATCGGCGTCACCGAGCGGCGCAGATTGTCCACCATCTTCCAGCGCGACAGCGCCGGCACGTTTGAGCGCGGGCCAAGAATGAAGCCCAGAAGCTGCCAGTCGCCGCGTGCCCAGCGATGGTGGCGCGACGCGTCGACCGAATAGCGGGTCGGATAGTCCTCGACCAGTTCGACGTCGGTGACCAAGGCCGAGCGCGCCAGGGCGCCTTCGAGCAGATCATGGCTGAGGATGGTGTTTTCCTCGATGCGGCCTTTCAGCGCCGCCTCGAAGGCGTCGACATGGTAAAGACCCTTGCCGGTGAAGGAACCGTCGCCGAAGATGTCCTGGTAGAGGTCCGACACGGCAAAGACGTACGGATCGAGCCCGCGATTGGCGGAAAAGACACGCTGAAAGAACGATGCCTCGTCGCCACTGGTCAGCGACGCGGTGATACGCGGCTGCAGGATGGAATAACCTGCCGTAACCTCGTGCCGTGCGACATCGAAATGCGGACGGTTGAGCGGGTGGCAAAGCTTGCCGGCCAGCGCAGCGACGGCGTCGCGGGTGGTGCGGGTGTCGGCGTCCAGCGTCATCACGTGGACGACGCTCTCCGGCAATGGCACTTCCAACGGCAGGAAGGTGGTGTCGCTGTCCCCGCGCAGCAGAAGGTTCAATTCGTGCAGCTTGCCGCGCTTGCGCTCCCAGCCCATCCAGACGCCTTGCGATGCGTTGTAGAGCCGGCGCCGATGCAGCAGATAAAAGCGCGGCGCCCCTTCCGAGGGATAGCGGGCGTTCAGCCTGGCGATTTCGGCGCGGGCGAATTCGAGGATTTCGACATCCGCCGTATCGATCTCGGTCTTCGAGTCCGGCCAGTCGGAAAGCAGCGCGAAATAGACTTCGCCCGCCGTGTTGGCGAGGTGATGCACCTCGATGTTGCGGATGTTCTCCTCGACATCGTCGCGCGAGCCGATCAGCGACGGCACCACCACCAGCGTGCGCGCCTCGGGCGGCACACCGTGCCTGAAATCATAGCCGATGAGACGCGTCGGCTTCAAAAACAGCGAGACGACGGTGTTGAAGAATGCGAGCGCGCCTTCGCTGGCCGGCACCGCGAACAGGGCCAGCATCAGGACGATCGGCGGCACCGACAGGCCGAGATTGGCAAGCGCATTGCCGGAAACGACCAGAAGCAGGACCGTCAGCGCAAACACCGGCACGACGATGCCCAGCCATCCGGTCTTGCGGAAGGTCCGGTTGAGCGTCTTGCCGATGGTCGGCCGGTAGCCGATCGACCGCTCGAGCTCCTGCCGGCGCGGGCCGACCAGAAAGAAGCCGACGTCGGTGTGAGCGATCGGACCGCTTTCGGAGCCCGGTGCATCGGCAGCATGGCCGGCGAGCTCGATCGCCCTTTCGGCAACGCGAAATTCGGAGAGATCGGAACGGCGCGCCAGCTCCTCGATCGCAGTCCGGTATTGGTCGCGCGAAAAGAAATCGAGCGCGGCGAAATCGGTGCGTTCGCGCAGCAAGGTGTCGATGCGGCTGACGCCCTCGAACCACACCGTCCAGTCGATGTCGTTGATCAGGCGCAGGCCGCGGATGATGTTGCCGGTGGTCACGTTGCCGCTGGACAGCGTGTGGTGCTCGCTGAGGATGATCTCCTCGGCGTCGGAGCCGGTCCTTTCCAGCTCGCCCTCCAGCCATTCCAGCGCCCTGCCGGCATTTTGCGAGCCGTCACGCAGCCGGTAGAGCAACTGGGTGGCGAAGGTGGTGTCCTGCGCATGGGCGCTGTAGTGGGAAAGTATCGCCTGCCGGTCGGCGCTGTCGTCCGTCGCCAGCACACGGTCGGCGACCTCGTTGGCGATCTGGCGCAGTTCCCGCGTGCGATTGACGCGGACCGCGATCCGGCGAAGGTTCTCGATCAGGACGAAGCGCAGCAGCGACGGCAGCGCCCATAATTCGCCAATCTTCAGCGGCTCGACGGACTGGAAGCCTTCGACAATCGCCTTGAACATGGCCGACGAGACGGAACTGTCGGAATGCGCGACATAGGTCCACGCGACCGCCAGTGCGCGCGGCACGCTGGATCCATCCGACAGTTTCAGCGTCGGCAACTGGCGGTAGAAGCGGCGCGGCAGGTCGCGCTTGACCTGAAAAATGGTCTCCTCGACCAGGTAGTTGTTGTCGAGCAGCCACTGCGCCGCGGGCGTGATCGTTTCGCCCCTCGCCTGGGCAGCGTTGGTGGAACGGTAGACATCGAGAATTTTCCTGGCGCTGTCGCGGATGCGCGCCTGAAAATCGAAAGGCGTCAGACCGAACAAGTCCTTGGCGTCGCCATTGGCAAGGGCTGCGCCCAAAGCGCGCAGCCGATCTTCCGGCAGGAAATTGGAGCGTATCGGCACGTCGGTGACAGCCGGGAAGCTGGCGCTCGTCTTTTCGATCTGTGCGAGATTGGTCTGGATATTCATCTAAGGTTCCGTGTTGGGGACGCAGTGCGGCGTCACCGCCACGGCAATGTCCCTAAAACCGGTCCAAATGCAATTGGTTGCATCGCAACACTTGGCCGAAAGTTTTGTTTCCGCACCACGACAAGATGCCGTCTTTCGACAACTTCCAGGCGGGCACTATGAGCATCGTTTCGGCTTCTGATCGGCGGAAGATTCAGGCTTTTTCGTGATGCAGCGACCAGCTTACGCGATATTTGGCCGGCGTCACGATCATGTTTGGCAACAGACGTTAATCGTTGCCGGCAATGCGGTCGATGCGGATCACGAACAGCATGGCCGGCCGGACCGGATCCAGGCGCAGTTCCGGCGCTTGCGCCCCGAGCAACAGCGCGTCGAGCGGCCCAAGTTGCATGGGCGCCGCGCCGGCCACGCTGAGTTCGCCGTCGACGCACAGGATGAGTGTTTCATCGGCTTCGGCCTGGATCTCCGTCGGAGCCGAAATCAGCAGGCGCTCGACCGTGTGGATCGCCCGGGCGCGGCGGGTCATGACGTTGAGGTCGGTGATCGGACCGGCGATCAGCGTGGCTTGCGTCGGCACGTCGGCCGGAAAGGCAAGCGGTGCGGAAGCCTTGGTGATTTCGACCGGTAGCCGGCCGGCGATGTCGAGGATCATGCCCTCGCCTTCCAGCAACGCCAAGGTCCGGTCGACGCCGGCAAATCCGGAAAATGGGCCGCCGCCCTCGACCAGCGCCATCGAGACGCGCCAGTCGAAATCGTCGAGCCCGGCACCTGGCGGCGAGACGGCAATCTCCGTCGTCACCCCGCCGCCGTTCTTCCACGGCATCGGCCGGTATTCGGCTGCCCGAAGGATGCGCAAGGCGCGGCTCAGCCCAAAATGCCGGGCAGGTTGAGCTGGTTCTCCCGGGCGCACTCGATCGCGATGTCATAGCCGGCATCGGCGTGGCGCATGACGCCGGTCGCCGGATCGTTCCACAGAACCCTTTCCAGGCGCTTGGCCGCCTCGGGCGTGCCGTCGGCGACGATGACCATGCCGGCATGCTGCGAAAAGCCCATGCCGACGCCGCCGCCATGGTGCAGCGACACCCAGGTGGCGCCGGACGCCGTGTTGAGCAAGGCATTGAGCAACGGCCAGTCGGAGACGGCATCGGAGCCGTCCTTCATCGCCTCCGTCTCGCGGTTCGGCGAGGCGACCGAGCCGGAATCGAGGTGATCGCGGCCGATGACCACCGGCGCCTTCAGTTCGCCCCTGGCGACCATCTCGTTGAAGGCGAGGCCGAGCCGGTGGCGATCGCCAAGCCCAACCCAGCAGATGCGCGCCGGCAGTCCCTGGAAGGCGATGCGCTCACGCGCCATGTCGAGCCAGTTGTGCAGATGGGTGTTGCCGGGGGTCAGCTCGCGCACCTTGGCGTCGGTCTTGTAGATATCCTCGGGATCGCCGGAAAGCGCTGCCCAGCGGAACGGGCCGATGCCGCGGCAAAACAGCGGACGGATATAAGCCGGCACGAAACCCGGGAAGGCAAAAGCATTCTCGAACCCCTCCTCCTTCGCCACCTGGCGGATGTTGTTGCCGTAGTCGAGCGTCGGCACGCCGGCATTCCAGAACGCCACCATCGCCTCGACATGCTCGCGCATCGACGCGCGGGCAGCTCTTTCAACGGCCTTCGGGTCGCTGGTGCGTTTCTCGCGCCACTCGGCCAGCGACCAGCCCTTGGGCAGATAGCCGTTGAGCGGGTCATGCGCCGAGGTCTGGTCGGTGACGATGTCGGGGCGCACGCCGCGCCGCACCAGTTCCGGCAGGATGTCGGCGGCGTTGCCGACCAGGCCAACCGATTTCGCCTCACCGGCTTTGGTCCAGCGCTCGATCTTTTCCAAGGCCTCGTCGAGCGTGTCGGCGCGCTCATCGACATAGCGGGTGCGCAGCCGGAAATCGATGCGGTCGGGATCGCATTCGACGGCCAGGCAGCAGGCGCCGGCCATGACCGCGGCGAGCGGCTGGGCACCGCCCATGCCGCCGAGACCGCCGGTCAGGATCCACTTGCCCCTGAGATTGCCGCCATAATGCTGGCGGCCGGCCTCGACGAAGGTCTCGTAGGTGCCCTGCACGATGCCTTGCGTGCCGATGTAGATCCACGAGCCGGCCGTCATCTGGCCGTACATCATCAGGCCCTTTTTATCGAGCTCGTTGAATTTCTCCCATGTCGCCCAGTGCGGCACCAGGTTGGAATTGGCGATCAGCACGCGCGGGGCGTCAGGATGAGTGCGGAACACGCCGACCGGCTTGCCCGATTGCACCAACAACGTCTCGTCGTCGCCAAGCGTCTTCAGCGAGGCAACGATGCGGTCGAAATCGTTCCAGGTGCGCGCCGCCCGGCCGATGCCGCCATAGACGACCAACTCGTTGGGGTTTTCGGCGACGTCTGGGTCGAGATTGTTCATCAGCATGCGCAACGGCGCTTCCGTCAGCCAGGTGCGGGCGTTGAGCTCGCTGCCGCGCGGGCTGCGCACTTCACGGATGTTGTGGCGAGGATCGGTCATGATTGTCCCTTTCGAGTGAGGTGCACCGCGCGTCAGCGTTCGGCCCAGGCGATCGCGGTTTCCAGGATCTTCTTCAGCGTGACGCGGATCGGCGCCGCGAATTCGGCCTCGTAAGGCACCGGCCAGTTAGCCGGTTCGCCCTTGCCTTCGGGCTCGCGCATATAGCCGCGGTTGGAGAGTTCCATCTGCAGCGCGTGGACGCCGGCTAGCGGCTGGCCGAAATGGCGCGTGATCCAGCCGCCCTTGAAGCGGCCGTTGACGACGTAGCTCTCGCCGGTTTCGGCGAGGATCCGGCCAACCGTCGCTTGCAGCGTCGGATCGGCGCTCTTGCCGTCATTGGTGCCGAGATTGAAGACCGGCAATTTGCCTTCGAAAAGGCGCGGCAGCACCGAGCGGATCGAATGGCAGTCATAGACGACGACCTTCCCATGCAAAGCGCGCAGCCTGTCGATCTCGGCCTGCAGAGCGGCATGATAGGGTACGAAGAACTTCTCGCGGCGTTCGTCGATCTCCGACGGTCCCGGCTCTTCACCCTTGCGGTAGAGCTGATCGCCGTCAAAGGTCTCTGTCGGGCAGAGCCCAGTCGTCGTCTGGCCGGGATAGAGCGAAACGCCGGACGGATCGCGGTTGACGTCGATAACGGTGCGCGAAATCGCCGTATGCACGACCGTCGCGCCGAGGCTCTCGGCGAAGTCATAAAGCTTGTCGATCCACCAGTCGGCGTCACGGCGGCCGAGCCAGGGCGAGACCAGCCGGCTGTCGAGGCCGGCGAGATCGATGCCGGTATGCGGGATCGAAACCAGCAGGGGTGCTGTGCCTTGGGTGACGGTGAGCCAGGAGGGTGAGGTCATAGAAGATTTTCCCGCGTTGGAGCTCTACGGCGCCCCCCTCTGTCCTGCCGGACATCTCCCCCTCTAGTGGGGAGATTGGCCGTCACACTGGCTTCCGCCAGTCTCCAACGTTGCAGGATTGAGCGAGGCGCCGCAGCTGCCAATCTCCCCACTAGAGGGGGAGATGCCCGGCAGGGCAGAGGGGGGCGCGAAGGAACTCGACCTAGCGTACCGACGTCGGGTTTGCCGATAAGGCGCGGCAGCGCAGGGAATTCGCATTTTTCTTCCCGCTGCGACGCATTTTGTTCTTGCTTTGTGCCGGCAGCTATGCTACTAATTTCGGTATGGTGCTGATTCGGCCCGACGACCCGCCTTTGAGGCGGGTTTTTTGTTTCTGGCTGGACGTCGGCAGGACAGAGGGGGGCGCGACAGAACGCGACCTGTCACGGCACACCGCCTCATGACGCAACGCCCGGCAGTTTCACCGCACCCGCGGTCTTCACCGCCGCGCCGCTGCGTATCATGGCGATGGCCTTCTCCATGTCGGGGTGGAAGTGCCGGTCGTTGTCGAGATGCGGCACCTCTGCCCTGACCAGCCGGCGCACCGCCTCCAGGGCCGCGCTCGAGGCCAGCGGTGCGTGGAAATCGCAGCCTTGCGCGGCGGCCAGCAATTCGATGCCGATGACGGCCGTCGCATTCTCGACCATGCCGATGAGGCGGCGCGCGCCATGCGCCGCCATCGAGACGTGGTCTTCCTGGTTGGCCGAGGTCGGGATCGAATCGACGCTGGCCGGATAGGCCTTTTGCTTGTTTTCAGAAACCAGTGCTGCCGCCGTGACCTGAGGGATCATGAAACCGGAATTCAGACCCGGCTTGGGCGTGAGAAAGGCCGGCATGCCCGACAGCGCCGGATCGACCAGCATGGCGATGCGCCGCTCCGACAGCGAGCCGATCTCGCAGACGGCGAGTGCGATCATGTCGGCGGCGAAGGCGACCGGCTCGGCATGGAAATTGCCGCCCGAAAGTGCGGAGTCGTCCTCGGCAAAGATCAGCGGATTGTCGGTGACGCCGTTGGCCTCGGTGCCGAGCGTCTCGGCGGCCTTGCGGAGCACGTCGAGTGCTGCGCCCATCACCTGCGGCTGGCAGCGCAGGCAATACGGATCCTGCACGCGCTCGTCGCCGACGCGGTGCGATTCACGGATGGCGCTGCCGGCCATCAAATTGCGCAACGCCTCGGCCGTCTCGATCTGGCCGCGATGTTTCCTGAGCAGATGGATGCGTGGATCGAACGGAGCGTCGGAGCCCTTGGCGGCATCGGTCGACAGCGCGCCGGCGACCAGTGCCGACTGGTAGAGCACTTCCGCCTCGAACAAAGCGGCAAGCGCATAGGCGGTCGAAAACTGGGTACCGTTGAGCAGCGCCAGGCCTTCCTTGGCGCCCAGTGTCACCGGCTCCAACCCATGCGAAACGAAGGCGACCTTGGCGGGAAAGCGGCCATGCGGGGTAAAGCACTCGCCGACGCCGATCATCACGGCGGTCATGTGCGACAGCGGCGCAAGGTCGCCGGAAGCGCCGACCGAGCCTTGCGCCGGCACCACGGGGATAACGTCGTTGGCCAGCATCGCCTCGATCAGTTCGATCGTCCGCGGCCGCACGCCGGAGGCGCCCTGTGCCAGGCTGGCCAGCTTCAGCGCCATCATCAGCCTGCAGATTGCGACGGGCATCGGCTCGCCGACGCCGGCGGCATGAGACAGCACGATGTTTCGCTGCAACGTTTCCAGATCGGCGGCGGGGATGCGGACGCTGGCCAGCTTGCCGAAGCCGGTATTGATGCCATAGACCGGCTCGCCCTTGGCAACGATCCTGGCGACGGCCTCGGCGCTGGCCTTGATCTTCGGCCGGCAGGCATCGTCGAGCCTCAGTGCGGCGCCGCGATAGATGGCGCGCCAATCGGCCAGCGTGGCATTGCCCGGCCTTAGCTTGAGTTCGGTCATTGTCCCCTCCAGATGCGGGCATGCAGCGGGTTGAAGCCCATGCGGTAGACGAGTTCGGCCGGGCGCTCGACGTTCCAGATCGCCAGATCGGCCGATTTTCCGGCCTCCAGCGTGCCGGTCTGTCCAAGCAGCCCGAGCGCGCGGGCAGCCTCGCGGGTAACGCCGGCAAGGCATTCATCGACGGTCAGGCCAAACAATGTCGCGGCCATGTTCATGGTCAGCAGCAGCGAGGTCAGCGGCGACGTGCCGGGATTGTTATCGGTGGCAACGGCCATCCTGACGCCATGCTGGCGAAACAAGGCGATCGGCGGCTTCTTGGTCTCGCGAATGAAGTAGTAGGCGCCGGGCAGGATGGTCGCCAAGGTTCCGGCCTTCGCCATCGCCGCCGCACCGGCCTCGTCGGTGTATTCGAGGTGGTCGGCCGATAGCGCACCATAGCGCGCCGCAAGTTCGGCGCCGTGCAGATTGGACAGTTGGTCCGCATGGAGCTTGACCGGCAGGCACGCCGCCTTCGCGGCATCGAACACGCGGGCGATCTGCTCCGGCCAAAAGGCAATGCCTTCGCAAAAACCGTCGACGGCATCGGCCAGGCCCTCGGCAGCGACGGCCGGCAAAATCTCGTTGGCGACAAGATCGATAAAGGCGTCCTTGTCGCCTTTTGCTTCGGGCGGCAGTGCATGAGCGCCGAGGAAAGTGGTCCTGACCGTCACCGGCCGTTCACCGCCCAGCCGTCGTGCGGCGCGCAGCGACTTCTTCTCGTTTTGGAGGTCGAGACCGTAGCCGGATTTAATCTCGACGGTGGTGACGCCTTCGGCGATCAGCGCGTCGAGGCGCGGCAGCGACTGGCCGACCAGTTCGTCCTCGCTGGCGGCGCGCAGTGCCTTGACCGAGGAAACGATGCCGCCGCCGGCCTTGGCAACCTCCTCATAGCTGGCGCCCGCCAGCCGCATCTCGAATTCATTGGCACGGTTGCCGGCATGGACCAGATGGGTATGGCAGTCGATCAGGCCGGGCGTAATCCAGCGGCCTTCGCAGTCGGTCGCCTCGGCGCCTTTGCTAAGTGCTGCCGGCATGTCGCCTTGCGCCCCGGCATAGACGATCCGGCCGTTGCGCACGGCGACCGCACCGTGCTCGACGACGCCTGACCCGGGGCTGCTTTCGGCCATGGTCGCGAGGCGCGCATTGCGCCAGAGGCGAAGCTCTCCTGCCCGGCTTTTGCTCTCTGCAGCCATCATCTTTTCCGTTTCAATAGGTGACGATTATGTATATACATATGAAAAGGCACTGCAAGCGCTATCATCGCACGGCAGACCGGGATTTGGAGAAAAACGTGACAGCAATCTTTGCGGAACAGGCGCTTCTGCCCGACGGCTGGCACAGCAATGTGCGGATCGTCATCTCCGACGGCAGGATCGCCACGGTCGAGGCGAATACCTCGCCCCTGCCTGGCGACGAGCGCCGTGCCATCCTTTTGTCCGGCATGCCGAACCTGCATAGCCATGCCTTCCAGCGCGGCATGGCCGGCCTTGCCGAATTGCGCGGCCCTTCCGCCGACAGTTTCTGGAGCTGGCGCGAGGTGATGTACCGTTTCGCGCTGTCGATGACGCCGGACCAGGTCGAGGCGGTCGCGGCCCAGCTCTATGTCGAGATGCTGGAGGCCGGGTTCTCGCGCGTCGGCGAGTTTCATTATTTACACCACGACCGCGACGGCCGGCCCTATACTGACATCGCCGAGATGGCGCAGCGCATCGTTGCCGCAGCGTCCGAGACAGGCATCGGGCTGACTTTGCTGCCGGTGTTCTACGCGCATTCCTCTTTCGGCGGCGCTGCGCCAAATGAAGGCCAGCGCCGGTTCATCAACGATGTGAACCAGTTCTCGCGGCTTGTTGAGAAATGCCGCGAATCCATTCGCGCGCTGAATCAAGGCGTCGTGGGCGTCGCCCCGCACAGCCTGCGTGCCGTGACACCGGAGGAACTGGAAAACATCACGGTGATGGCGCCGGAGGGGACTATCCACATCCACATCGCCGAGCAGATGAAGGAGGTCGAGGATTGTCTTGCCTGGTCCGGCGCGCGGCCGGTCGAATGGCTGCTTGCCAACGCCAAGGTCGACCGGCGCTGGTGCCTCATCCACGCCACCCACATGACCGAGACCGAGACGGTGCAAATGACGAAAAGCGGCGCCGTTGCCGGTCTTTGCCCGATCACCGAGGCCAATCTCGGCGACGGCACCTTTGCCGCGTCCTTGTTCATGCAGCATGGCGGCCGCTTCGGCATCGGCTCGGATTCAAACGTACTGATCGGCCTGCCGGACGAGTTGCGGCAGCTCGAATATTCGCAGCGCCTGGCCCACCGCGCCCGCAACGTGCTGGCGGTGGCCGGTGGCTCGACCGGCCGTGCTTTGTTCGATGCAGCGCTCGATGGTGGCAGTGCCGCGTTGGGCGCCGGCCTCTCGCAGATCGCAGCAGGTGCCTCGGCCGATTTCGTCTCGCTCGACGGCAAGCATCCATCGCTGGCCGGCAAGACGGGCGATGCAATCCTTGATGCCTGGATTTTTGCCAACGGCACCAAGGTCGATTGCGTCTGGGTGCATGGCAAGAAACTGGTCAGCGGCGGCATGCATGCCAGGCGCGATGCCATCGCCGAGCGGTTCCGCAAGGTGATGACAGCGCTTTCGGCATGAGCATGATCGGGACAATAAGCGCGAATTCTGGAAGCGCGGACGGCGGCGAGGTTCTTTCGCTGCACCAGCGCATCCTGTCGGACATCAGCGAACGGATCCTGTCGGGTGCCTGGGCGCCCGGCCACCGCATTCCGTTCGAGCATGAACTGACGGCCGAATACAATTGTTCGCGCATGACAGTGAACAAGGCGCTGTCGCAACTGGCCAAGGCCGGGCTGATCGAGCGCCGGCGTCGCTCCGGCAGTTATGTCCGCCGGCCGCAGTCGCAGGCAGCCGTTCTCGAAATCCACGACATCCGGATCGAGGTCGAGGCACTTGGCCTGCCCTACCGCTATGAGCGCATAGCGCGAAACAGAAGGCGCAGCAGCGCCGACGACCGCGCCCTGCTGGAACTCGACGTCGCCGGGCCGGTGCTGGTGCTGGAATGCCGGCATTTCGCCGGCAAGCGGCCGTTCGCCCACGAGCAGCGGCTGATCAACCTGGCTGCCGTGCCGGAGGCCGCCGAAGAGGCGTTTTTCGACACCGCGCCCGGTCCGTGGCTGATCGGCCGTGTGCCGTGGAGTGCGGCCGAGCATCGCATCCGCGCGGTTGCCGCCGAAAAGCACGTAGCGGCGGCACTCGACATCGCGACGGGCGCACCGTGCCTGGTGATCGAGCGGCGGACATGGAGCGCCGAGCACCCTGTCACCCATGTCCGCTTCACCTATGCGGCCGAGAGCCACACGCTAGTGGCGCGGTTCACGCCGTCGCAGGGGTAGTGACACGCCCCCTTCTCCCCTTGTGGGAGAAGGTGGATCGGCGCGCAGCGCCGAGACGGATGAGGGGTGCTGGAAGGAATGAGACGTTAAAAATATCGAATGATTTTTGGTGTTTAAAATATCGGCGTAGCGATCCGTCCAACACCCCTCATCCGACCGAGCTTCGCTCGGCCACCTTCTCCCGCAAGGGGAGAAGGGAAAGCGCTACGCCTCAAATCGCCGCGGTAACAATAATCTCGACCAGATATTCCGGTCCGGCAAGCTTCGCTTCGCCGGTGGCGCGGGCCGGCGTGTTGCCTTGCGGTACCCATTTGTCCCACTCCGCGTTCATCTCGGCAAAGGTGCTCATGTCGGCCAGCCAGATGATCGCCTGCAGGATCTTGGTTTTGTCGGTGCCGGCCTTGGCCAGCAATTCGTCGATCGCCGCCAGAATGTCCCTGGTCTGGGCACCGACGTTTCCGCCCGGCTTGCCGACCTGACCGGCCAGATAGACGGTGTTGCCGTGGATGACGATCTGGCTCATGCGCGGGCCTACATCGATACGACGAATGCTCATTGGATATTCCTTCTCCTCTTGTCGGTGCCTGTTTAGGGGCCGGGTTCGCCGGGGGCAAGGCCGCTCGAGCGGAACTTCTTGAGCCAAGCCAAAGCACACAACAAGACGGCCCGGCCGCAATTCCGCCCGATTGGCTTGTTGACTAATGTAATAACATCACATATCGAATCCGCCCCTGCAGCGCCGATCATCGCCCCCATGGATCGTCACATGAGCCAAACCTGCCTGACCTTCCGCGACCTGACGCTGGGCTACAACAGCCATCCTGCGGTCCACCACCTCAATGGTACGATCCGCAAGGGATCGCTGACGGCGGTCGTCGGCGCCAACGGCTCCGGCAAATCAACGCTGATGAAGGGCATTGTCGGCGTCCTGAAGCCGATGGCCGGCGCGGTGATCCGGGCGCCCGGCGTACGCGCCGCCTATCTGCCGCAGCAATCGGAACTCGACCGCTCCTTTCCGGCCCGGGTCGTCGACCTGGTTTCGCTTGGTCTGTGGCCGCGGCGCGGCATGCTCGGCCGTTATACGAGGGAAGATCGCGACTCTGTCAGCAAGGCGCTGATGGCCGTCGGCCTCGGCGGCTTCGAGAAGCGGCCGATCGACACACTGTCGGGCGGCCAGCTGCAGCGCACGCTGTTTGCCCGCGTGCTGTTGCAGGATGCCGAGCTCATCCTGCTCGACGAGCCGTTCAACGCCGTCGATGCCAAGACGGTCGGTGACCTGATCGCGCTGATCAAGCGCTGGCACGGCGAGGAACGCACGATCATGGTTGTGGTCCACGATCTCGATCTGGTGCGGCAGAATTTCCCCGAAACACTGCTGCTGGCGCGCCAGCCGATCGCCTGGGGCGAGACCAGGGAGACGCTGCAGCCGGAGAATCTGTTGCGCGCGCGCCGCTTCCACGAAGCCTGGGAGGACAACGCGCCATGGTGTGAGCCCGGCGAGCATGATCACCAGCACGGTGGCCACGAGCACGGCCATGACCACGACCATTATCACGGCTCCGGGCCGAGGACGGCATGATGGACGTGCTTTACGGTCTTTTCGTCGCTCCTTTCGCCGACTACGCCTTCATGCAGCGGGCGCTCGCCGGTTCGATGATGCTGTCGCTCGGCGCCTGCCCGGTCGGCGTGTTCCTGATGCTGCGGCGCATGAGCCTGTCCGGCGACGCCATGGCGCATGCCATCCTGCCCGGTGCTGCCGCCGGCTTCCTGTTCTATGGCCTGGAGATCCTGCCGATGACTATCGGCGGACTGATCGCCGGCATCATCGTGGCGCTCGGCGCCGGCGCCGTCTCGCGCTTCACCATTCAGCGCGAGGACGCCTCGATGGCGGCCTTCTATCTGATTTCGCTGGCCATCGGCGTGCTCATGGTATCGATCCGCGGTTCCAGCGTCGATCTCATGCATGTGCTCTTCGGCACCGTGCTGGCGCTCAACAACGAGGCGCTGACGCTGATCGGCGGCATCGTCGTGGTGACGCTGGTCAGCCTCGCCATCTTCTGGCGGGCGCTGGTCGCCGAATGCCTCGACCCTTTGTTCCTGCGCTCGGTCAGCCGGATGGGCAGCCCGGTGCATTTCATCTTTCTCGGCCTCGTCGTGCTCAATCTCGTCGGCGGCTTCCAGGCGCTCGGCACCTTGCTGTCGGTCGGGCTGATGATGCTGCCGGCGGCGGCGGCCCGCTTCTGGACCTCGCGCGTCGAGCCGATGTGCGTGTTGGCCACAGTGATCGGCTTTGCCTCCTGCATTGCCGGGCTGCTGTTGTCCTACCATGCGTCGCTGCCCTCCGGCCCGGCCATCATCCTGTCCGCCGGCGTCGTCTATTTCGCCTCGATCCTGTTCGGCACGCGCGGCATCCTGCGTGCCCGCATCGTTCATCACCGCCACAGAACTGCCTGATCCCAACAAGGAGAACCTGTCCATGCTGAAATCGATCCGCGCCGCTTTGGCCGTGAGCGTTATAACATTAACCGCCTTTGGCGCATCTTCGGCCTTCGCAGAGCCGTTGAAAGTGGTCGCCAGCTTCACGATCATCGCCGATTTCGCCAAGAATGTCGGCGGCGACCGCATCGATCTGACCACCATCGTCGGGCCGGACGGCGACGCCCACGTCTACGAGCCGAGCCCCGCCGATGCGGTGGCGATGGCCAAGGCCGACATCGTGCTGGTCAACGGCCTGCATTTCGAAGGTTTTCTGCAGCGCCTGGTCGACGCCAGCGCCACCAAGGCGACTGTCGCCGTGCTGACCAAGGGGGTCACGCCGATCAATTTCAAACCCGAATTCGCCGAGGCCGATGTCGCCGAAGGCGCGGAAACCGATGGCGGCAAGACGGTCACCGATCCGCATGCCTTCCAGTCGATCGCCAATGCCAAGATCTATGTGAAGAACATCGCCGACGCCTTTTGCACGGCCGACGCTGCGGGTTGCGACAGCTACAAGGCCAATGCAGCCGCCTATACGCAGAAGCTCGAGGCGCTTGAGGGCGAAGTGCAGGCGGCGATCCAGTCGATCCCGCAGGAGAAGCGCGTCGTCATCACCTCGCATGACGCCTTCGGCTATTTCGAGCAGGCCTACGGCTTGACGTTCCTTGCCCCGGAAGGCGTGTCGACCGAGTCGGAGCCCTCCGCTGCCGACGTCGCCAAGCTGGTCAGCCAGGTGAAACAGGACAAGGCGGCGGCGATCTTCGTCGAGAACATCACCAACCCGCGGCTGATCGAGCAGATCGCCAGCGAGACCGGCATCAAGGTGGGCGGCACACTCTATTCCGATGCGTTGTCGCAGCCCGACGGCCCGGCCGCGACCTATATCGATCTGATGCACAACAACATCGCCCAGATCAAAGGCGCGATCCTAGGAAGCTGAGCCGACCGATCCGGTTCATCCAGCCGGGTTGGCGCATGATGCGTCCTGGCGACATGCGGCGTTAGCCCGGCTGGATTTCTGGCATCGAAATCTCTATCTGCGGATGGATTTCTTTTCGCGCGGATTGCCGACCGGGTCAGGGAGTGGCAAGACTGCCGCTAACCAGATTGCGAGGACCCCAGCCATGGAATACCGTCAGATAAGCGAGGACTATTCAGTCTCGGGCCAGATCCAGCCCGAAGATGTCGCGACCATCAAGGCCGCCGGCTTCAAGAGCGTGATCTGCAACCGGCCGGACGACGAGCAGCCCGGCCAGCCATCGGCCGACACCGTCAAGGCGGCGGTCGAGGGCGCCGGGCTCGCCTTCCGCTACATCCCGGTCATCAGCGGCCAGATCACGGCCGAGAATGTCGAGGACCAGGCCGAGGCGCTTGACGAACTCGAAGGCCCGGTCTTCGCTTACTGCCGGTCCGGCGCCCGCTGCACTAATCTTTATGGGCTGATCCAGCAGTCGAAGGGGTGAGAGGCCTCACATTCCGAGCGGAGGAAGTCAAGTTCCGCACTGTGGCGATCCTTCACACCCCCCTCTGTCCTGCCGGACATCTCCCCCTCAAGTGGGGAGATTGGATGTCGCGTTGGCTTTCGCCAATTTTCAGCGTTGCGGAGTTGGGCAGCAGGTCAAAGCTGCCAATCTCCCCACTTGAGGGGGAGATGGCCGGCAGGCCAGAGGGGGGTGCTGTCCCTCCGCCATATCTAATCTAACGAAAAGCCGTCCGGGCTAAATCGGCAGCGCGCCGGTTTCCTTCAGCGTTTCGAGCACAATCGCGGTCTTCACATGCTGCACCGATTCGTGCGGCAGCAACACGCCGTTGACGAATTCCGACAGCGACTTCAGGTCGGGCGTCACCACTTTCAATATATAGTCCATCTCGCCGGTCAGCGCGTGCGCTTCCTGCACTTGCGGCAGCCGCGCCACCAATTCGCCGAAGCGCCGCGCATTGTCGCGGTTGTGGGTGGCGAGCGTCACCGAGATGACATTGACCAGGGAAAAACCGAGCTTGTCGCGGTCGAGCACCGCCCGGTAGCCCTTGATATAGCCGTCCTCCTCCAGCCGCTGGCGACGACGCGAGCACTGCGACGCGGACAGGTTCACCCGTTCCGACAGATCGTTGTTGGTCAGCCGTGCATCGCCCTGCAACAGAGCCATTATCTTGCGGTCAAACTGGTCGATGCGCGCCTCATCCATGAATTTCGGGTCCGCAGTGCACAACTCGCGCATGATCAGACCATTTCAAGCGTTTGAATGCAAGCAATTTGCACTCGCTCCGCGCTATAATTGCGTTCAGATGGCCGACGCGGCCAGTTCCAGATTTCGGAGCAATGCCATGGGTCCCTTCCCGCACGACGCACCGCCCGCCAAGATCAGCAAAACCAATCCCGCCGGTACCGACGGCTTCGAGTTCGTCGAATTCGCGCATGCCGAGCCGGAAAAGCTCGCCGAGCTTTTCACCCGCATGGGCTATGTGCCGGTGGCCAAGCACCGCAGCAAGGACATCACCGTCTGGCGGCAGGGCGACATCAACTATGTCGTCAATGCCGAACCCGGCTCGCATGCCATGAAATTCGTCGACAAGCACGGCCCTTGCGCCGCCTCGATGGCGTGGCGGGTGGTCGATGCAACGCATGCCTTCGATCACGCGGTGGCCAAGGGCGCGACGCCCTATGAAGGCAACGACAAGACGCTCGATGTGCCGGCGATCGTCGGTATCGGCGGGTCGCTGCTCTATTTCATCGAAACCTACGGCGAGAAGGGCTCGGCTTACGACGCCGAGTTCGACTGGCTGGGCGAGCGCGACCCCAGGCCGGAAGGCGTCGGCTTCTATTATCTCGACCACCTGACCCACAATGTCTATCGCGGCCAGATGGACAAATGGTGGGATTTCTACCGAGACCTGTTCGGCTTCAAGCAGATCCATTTCTTCGACATCGACGGCAAGATCACCGGCCTGGTCAGCCGCGCCATCACCTCGCCCTGCGGCAAGATCCGCATCCCGCTCAACGAGTCCAAGGACGAGACCAGCCAGATCGCCGAATATCTGAAGAAGTATAATGGCGAGGGCATCCAGCACATCGCCGTCGGCACCGACGACATCTACGGTGCCACCGACAGGCTGGCCGCCAACGGCCTGAAGTTCATGCCGGGCCCGCCCGAGACCTATTACGACATGTCTTATGCCCGCGTGAACGGCCATGAAGAGCCGATCGAGCGCATGAAGAAGCACGGTATCCTGATCGACGGCGAAGGCGTGGTCGACGGCGGCACGACCAAGATCCTGCTGCAGATCTTTTCGAAAACCGTGATCGGCCCGATCTTCTTCGAGTTCATCCAGAGGAAGGGCGACGAAGGCTTTGGCGAGGGCAATTTCCGCGCTTTGTTCGAATCGATCGAGCAGGACCAGATCAAGCGCGGCGTGCTGAAGGTGCAGGCGGCGGAGTAAGGCTGCACCGGACTTCTTGCGATTCGGTCAGTAGTAGCTCAGACTTTGGCCATGAACATTGCTATCGCAGAGGCCAAGGCAAGACTGTCGGAACTCGTCAGCCGCGCGGAAGCTGGCGAAGAGATTGTGATTACCCGTCGCGGCAAGGTTGCGGCGCGCCTCGTGCCGCTAGCCGTGCCCGAGTCCCTGCCTCGTATCGGCGCCATGAAGGGCAAAATCAGGATTGCCGACGATTTTGACGAACTCGGTCCCGAATGGGACAGGTATGCCAAATGACGCTGTCACAGGCAAACGTCTATTTGGCGAGGCCGGCGGCTTTGCGCAGAATCTCGTTGATGCGGCTCTGCCAGCCGGGGCCGCCGGCACGAAAGCGGGCGACTACGTCACTGTCGAGACGGAGTGTTACCTGCTTCTTCGGATTATCGAGAGCCGGCCGGCCGCGCGAACGGCGAATGCTTTCGGCAAGTTCAGGGAACGCTTCGGCGAAAGGACGAGCGTTTCGAAAATCCTCCTCTGTCCATTCCGGATTCTCCGAAACGGCTTCCCAGTCTTCTTTGCTGTAGCCGCGACCAGCTTCGAACTCGGTGCGCACCTTACGCTTTGCCATTGAACAATCTCCTTTCCGCGGGACTTGCCGGGCGCATCGAAATTATCGAGATGCCCTCGGAACCGAGCCGGGCAAACACCACCGCAACGATGCCATCGATGATCCGGCCAATTGCCATGAGACGACCGGCCTTGGCAGTGCGGACTGTCGAGGCAAGAAAAAACTCGTCATCAAGCGCCGCAAAATCCAAGCCGTGCTTGTCAATGTTGGCCAACCGTTTTGGTTCGTCCCAAACGATCTTCATCAGAATTTATGTACCTACAATAATTAAGTCAACAATTTTCGTAACTACAACTAATTGCGACCTTGGAGCACCAACCTCTCGACCTCGGCTTTCCTGAGTTTCAGATCATAATCGAGGAAGAACTCGTCGAGTTGCGGCGGCTTCACCGAGGTGCCGGACAGCATCGCGTGCACCTGGCCGCGATGATGGATGTCGTGGATGAAGAGATGGGCGAGCAGATCGCCGATCCGTTCCGGTATCATGCCGTCCTCGCGCCGGTCGGTGAGAACGCGGCGCTCGAGATCGTCGGCCGACAGGCGGTCGCAAAAGGCGATCAGCCGCCGGTCGGCCGCGACCTGGGCAACAAACAGTGCCTCGGGATCATTGAAGGGCACGAAGCCATCATAGGCGGCAGCGCCGACACGGCCCTCTTCGAGAAAACCGAGATAGAGATGATCGACCGCCAGGATGTGGTTGAGCGTTGCCTTGATCGATGGGAAGAAGCTTATCCTTTCAGCCTCGAATTCGCCGGGCTCAAGCTGCAGCACGGCACGATAGAGCCGGTCGTTGGACCACAGATTGTTGCGCGCCATGCGGCGGAAATGGTTCAGCAGGTCCATGACTTCACGGCGCGACCCGGAATAGCGACACACCCGCCCATAGAAGCGCAAACCCAGCCAAAACAATCAGCAGCAGCCCGATCATGCGCCGCCGCATGCCTTGCGTTTCCTCGTCCAGCGCGACATTCGTGTTGGTGACGGTGTGAAACATCATCGCCTTGCGCGGAAAGCCGCTGCGGTTGGTCAGGCCGGGCGAGCGCGCCTCGATGCGGTAGCTCAGCCTGATTGCCTGGATGAAGATCGCCAGCATGGCAAGAGCCCAGGCACCGCACAGCAGATAGAACGTCTCGCCTGTCATTCTCTTACCCCTCGTACTTCTCGACCTTCTGCTCGATGGCGCCGAAGATCGAATGCCCACCCCGGTCCTTCATCTCGATACGCACGCTATCGCCAAAGCGCAGGAACGGCGTTTTCGGTTCGCCGGTTTCGATGGTCTCGATCATACGCAGCTCGGCGATGCAGGAATAGCCGGCGCCGCCCGCCGAGACAGGCTTGCCCGGCCCGCCGTCGAGCTTGTTGGAGACGGTGCCCGAACCGATAATGGTGCCGGCGGCCAGCGGCCGCGTTTTTGCGGCATGGACAATCAGCGCCGGAAAATCGAAGGTCATGTCGATGCCGGCGTTCGCCCGGCCGAACGGTTTGCCGTTGAGATCGACCAGCAGCGGCAGGCTGACCTTGCCGCCGTCCCAGGCATCGCCCAGCTCGTCCGGCGTCACCGCAACCGGCGAAAAGGCCGATGACGGTTTCGACTGGTAGAAGCCGAACCCCTTGGCGAGCTCGGGTCCGGTCAGGCCGCGCAGCGTTACATCGTTGACCAGCATGACCAGCCGGATCGCCGCCCGCGCCTGGTCGAGGCCTGCACCCATCGGCACGTCGTCGACGATGACGGCGACCTCTCCTTCCATGTCGATGCCAAGGGTCTCGTCGGTCATGCGGATTGGGTCGCGCGGTGCGAGGAAAGCGTCCGAGCCGCCCTGGTAGATCAGCGGATCGGTCCAGAAGCTTGCCGGCATCTCGGCGCCGCGCGCCTTCCGCACCAGCTCGACGTGGTTCACATAGGCCGAGCCGTCGGCCCATTGATAGGCGCGCGGCAGCGGCGAATGGGCGTCATGCTCGTGAAAGCGGGCAGACGGCACCGCATTATTCTCGAGCGATTCGGCCATCGCAGCGAGATGCGGCGCGATCCGATGCCAGTCGTCGAGCGCGGCCTGCAGCGTCCGCACCAGGAACGAAGCATCGGTAAACCGCGTCAGGTCGCGCGAGACGACGACGAGCTTTCCGTCGCGCGTCCCGTCCTTCAATGTGGCAAGCTTCATGCGGTTTCCTCTCCTGGCGCAGCTTTGGCGCTGCTTTTTGTTCTACGCATGATCTCTTCCGAAAACCGGTTCCACTTTTCGGGATCATGCTCCAGCCCCACAACAAGGCCGTCGCGGGCGATCGTCAAGTCGCCGGCCCATGTTTTCCTCACGGCGGCAATCCAGTCGGCCTCGCCGATCTCGGGATCGTCGGCGGGAATGAGATGGTTGAGGACCAGTCTGTTGACGCCTGCATCGGTGGCGATGCGACCCGCTTCCTCGGCAAAGCTGTGGCTGGCAAGCAGGTGTTCCCTCAGCCTTGCGCCGTTGCCGGTCTTCGCGACCAGCCGCTCGATACCCTCTTCCAGCATGGCCTCGTGGACCAGGACGTCGGCGCCCTCGGCGAAATCCGCCAATGGCGGAAAGAACGCCGTATCCGACGAAAAGACGATGCCTTGCCCCGCATGATCGAAGCGCAGCGCAAAGCAATCCGTCACCGGCGGGTGGTCGACACGCAGCGCCGATATTTTGAGACCGCGCTCCCCGACCACGTGGCCTTCACCAAACTCGACGATCGAGACCAGGTCGCGGATATCCGGCCTGCCTTCATCGGCGATGCGGATCTCGATGTCGAATTCCATTGCCTGGCAAAAGCGCTGCCAATAATGGCCGATGCCGGGCGGGCCGAATAAAGTGACGGGCGCCGGCAGGCCGGCGGTCCAGGCGGTGTGGATGAGAGGTCCGGGTTCCAGAACATGGTCGGAGTGCAAATGCGTGATGAAGATCAGGTCGAGCGCCTTCAGGCTGATGCCGGCATCGGTCAGCCCGCGCGTTACGCCCAGCCCGCAATCGACGACGATGGTGCGGCCGCCAATCTCCAGCAGTGACGAACTCGGCCACGGCCCGCCCGGCCGCAGCGCCGGGCCACCCTTCGAACCCAGAAGCACCAGACGATCCGTCATGCGACGGCGCTCAAGACCAGTCGCCCTCTGGCGTCCCGTTGAAGCGTTTCTTCAGGTCGGCCCAGCAGTCGATGTAGTTGTCCTGCCGGGTTTCGAGCTCGGCGCCATAGCGGGTCACCATCTGCGGAAAGCGTGTTTCGAACATGAAGGCCATGGTGTGGTCGAGCTTGACCGGCTTCAGCTCCGCGCGCGAGGCTTTTTCGAAGCCGGGTGCATCGGGTCCGTGAGCCAGCATCATGTTGTGCAGGCTGATGCCGCCGGGCACGAAGCCCTCTTCCTTGGCATCGTACTGACCATGTATGAGGCCCATGAACTCGCTCATGATGTTGCGGTGATACCAGGGCGGGCGGAACGTATCTTCGGCGACCAGCCAACGCGGCGGGAAGATGACGAAATCGATATTGGCGGTGCCTTCCTCGCCGCTCGGCGCGGTCAGCACGGTGAAGATCGACGGATCGGGATGGTCGAACAGGAGCGCGCCGACCGGCGAAAAGGTCGCAAGATCATATTTATAGGGCGAATAATTGCCGTGCCACGCCACCACATCCAGCGGCGAATGGTCGATCTCGGTGACATGGAACTGGCCACACCATTTCGCGATCAGCCGACAGGGCGTGTCCTTGTCCTCGAACCAGGCGCAGGGCGTCTTGAAATCGCGCGGATTGGCCAGGCAATTGGCGCCGATCGGGCCGCGATCCGGCAGCGTCAGCTTGGCGCCGTAATTCTCGCAGACATGGCCGCGCACTTGCGGATCCACCAGTTCGACCTTGAACACCAGGCCGCGCGGCAGCACGGCGATCTCGCCCGGCCTGAGTTCGATGACACCCATCTCGGTGACGAAGCGCAAGGCTCCAACCTGCGGCACGACCAGCAACTCGCCGTCGGCGTTGAAGAAATGATCGTCGGCCATCGAACGGTTGGCGACATAGACATGTGCCGCCATGCCGGTCTGGCCGAGCACGTCGCCGGCGGTGGTGATCGAGCGCATGCCGGCAATGAAATCGGTCGGCTCGGTCGGCATCGGAACTGGGCTCCAGCGATATTGGCCGAGCGCGAGCCGGTGGTCGCCGACGTTCGGCGCGCTTTTCCAAAGCGGATAATTCGCCGCTTTGAAGCGGCCGGTGTGCCTGACGCTCGGCCTTATCCGATAAAGCCAGGAGCGCTCATTGGTGCCGCGCGGCGCGGTGAAAGGAGAGCCGGAAAGCTGCTCGGCATAGAGGCCATAGGCCGGCCGTTGCGGCGAGTTCCGCCCTTGCGGCAGCGAGCCGGGCAGGGTTTCGGTTTCAAAGTCGTTGCCGAAGCCCGGCATGTAGGAAAAGGTCATGGAATCCTCCCGAATTCATAGTCCCGGAGCGTCCGAAGGGAAGCTCTGAGTTGACCAGACTGGTTTCATTTGTAACCATTGAAAATGTAACCATCAACGGTGATTTTCGGCATGAGCCGCCAGCCTGCTCAATCAAGACCAACCATCGAAATCCTCGAACTGGAATCCTTCCTGCCTTACCGGCTCTATCGGCTTGCCGATGCCGTCAGCCGCGAGTTTTCAAGGATATACAAGGACCGTCACGGACTGACCCGGCCCGAATGGCGCACACTGGCCGGGCTTGGACAGCACGGCACGATGACGGCGACGGCGCTCGGCGAGCAATCGGCCATGCACAAGACCAAGGTGTCGCGAGCGGTGGCCGAGCTTGAGCGGCGGCGCTGGCTGACCCGCACGCCAGACGAGAAAGACCGTCGCGTCGAGCATCTGACGCTGACCAAAGCGGGGCTTGCCGCCTATCGCGAAATGGTGCCGCTGGCGAAGGAGTTCGAGCGGGAGCTGCTGGAGAGGCTTGGTGCGGAAGAGCGGGCGGCGATTGTCAGTGGGGTAGCGGCGCTGGAGGCAAAACTCACCCTGGGTTGAAATCCTCCATAGGTTCGACCGTCGCAGAAATCAGATGGCTACCGCGGCAGGCAACGCTCCTAAACCGTAATAGGCGCGTTCGGCTTCAATGATGCCTTTGACATGGCTTCGAAATTCTACCGGATCATCGATGTAGGCCAGGAGCGCCTGTGCCTGCGAAGCTGCGTGTCTTCGAACGCTTTCAAACAGCCGCCTTGCCGTTTCAAAGTCACCAGCCAAGCCGGCCGCCACCCCGGCGTGGAAAGCTGCCCATTCGCCGTACGCACCAAGCTGCAATTCATTCACGAGGATCGCGGCTGTCGCCTGCACGGAAGGGAACATCGATCGATGAATCTGATCAATTTCGAGTACCTTCCTCGCCATTTGACCGACCAGGGGCACAAACTGTGCGGAGTTCTGGAACTCAACGAACCCGCCGACGCGTTCAGAACGATCGAAGGTCAGTGTTTGCGGAAGCGAACCCCAAAGCCAGTGGACAGCCACGTTCAGGTAAGTGCCTTTGGACCAAGAGCTGGGCTGAAATTCGACTACACTCAGCCAGAAGCCACGATCAGCGATCCAGACACGTGACTGCCCCTTTCGCCGAAATCCGGCCGGCTGCAGTACGGTCTTTGCTTCCAAAGCAATGATACGTCCGTGCTCGTTATCCGCCATCTCGGTCCCTACATGACAGCAATGGGCGTGGCGCTACCAATCCATCACCACCTTGCCGGAATTGCCGCTCTTCATCGCCTCGAAGCCGGAAATATAGTCGTCAATGCCGATGCGATGCGTGATCAGGCCGCTGACATCGAGCGGGCCTTGCACCAGCGCGATCATCTTGTACCAGGTCTCGAACATCTCGCGGCCGTAGATGCCTTTCAGATGCAGCATCTTGAAGATGACCTTGTTCCAGTCGATCTCGAAGCCGGTCGGCGCGATGCCGAGAATGGCGATCTTGCCGCCATTGTTCATAGTGTCGATCATGTCGCGGAAGGCAGGCGCGGCACCCGACATTTCGAGGCCGACGTCAAAGCCCTCGGTCATGCCGAGCGCCGGCATCACGTCGCGCAGCTTTTCCTTCGACGCATCGACGACATGCTGGACGCCGAGCTTTTTCGCCAGTGCCAGGCGCACCGGGTTGATGTCGGTGATGACCACTTTTCGCGCGCCGACGCACTGCGCCACCAGCGCGCCCATGATGCCGATCGGCCCGGCGCCGGTGACCAGCACGTCCTCGCCGACGAGATCGAAGGACAATGCGGTGTGAACCGCATTGCCTAAGGGATCGAAGATCGCCGCGATCTCGTCCGGCACGTCGTCGGGGATCGGCACGACATTGTGCTGTGGAATCGCCAGGTATTCGCCAAAGGCGCCCGGCCGGTTGACGCCGACGCCGAGCGTGTTGCGGCACAGATGCCCCCTGCCCGCCCGGCAGTTGCGGCAATGGCCGCAGACGATATGGCCTTCGCCGGAGACACGCTGGCCAACCTTGTATTCGGTCACCGCCGTGCCGAAATCGGCGACGGTTCCGACAAATTCGTGGCCGGTAACCATCGGCACCGGCACGGTCTTTTGCGCCCACTGGTCCCAATTGTAGATGTGGACGTCGGTGCCGCAGATCGCGGTCTTCCTGATCTTGATCAGCACGTCGTTGGGGCCGATCTCGGGCACCGGCACTTCTTCCATCCAGATGCCCGGCTCGGCCTTGGCCTTGACCAGGGCCTTCATCATGTTTGACATTCTTGAATCCTCGATCTAGCCAGCGATTTCTGAGCTAACTGCGGAAGTCCGTGAACACATCCACTTCAAATTTTGGCCCTTCTTTGCCTTGCAATTTTTCGAGGGCACAGACCGAATGCAGGAAGAAATACTGCATTGGCGGATCGTCTTCGGTGGTCCAAAGATTGCGAACTGAAACTTCGATGGCCTGTCTATCGGTCGTTTCAATGACCTCGCCGCAAAACCAGCACGACTTAGGGTAACCTTCAGTCATTTCAGCACGCCCAATTCCCTTCCCACATCCGAAAACGCCTCAACCGCACGGTCAATGTCCGCGCTGGAATGGGCGGCTGACATCTGCGTGCGAATGCGCGCCTGGCCCTTCGGCACCACGGGGAAGGAGAAGCCGATGACATAGATGCCGCGCTTCAGCATCCGCGCCGCCATCTCCTGCGCCAGCGTCGCGTCGCCCAGCATCACCGGGACGATAGGATGGTCGGCGCCGGCCAGTGTAAAGCCGAGCCTGCCCATCTCGGAGCGAAACCGCGCTGCGTTGGCATATAGGCGCTGACGCAACGCATCGCCATTGCGGACCAGTTCGAACACCCGAATCGAGGCGCCGGCGATCGCCGGCATCAGCGTGTTGGAAAACAGATAGGGCCGCGAGCGCTGGCGCAGCCAGTCGACCACCTGCTTCCTGCCCGAAGTGTAGCCGCCCGACGCGCCGCCCAACGCCTTGCCAAGCGTGCCGGTGATGATGTCCACCCTGCCCTCGACGCCGCAATGTTCGGCCGAGCCGCGGCCATTCCTGCCGACGAAACCAACTGCATGGCTGTCGTCGACCATCACCATCGCATCGTATTTGTCGGCGAGGTCGCAGACGCCCTTCAGATTGGCGATGATGCCATCCATCGAGAACACGCCGTCGGTGGCGATCAGCCGGAACCGGCAGTCGCTCGCCTCTTTCAACCGCGCCTCCAGATCGGCGATGTCGTTGTTGGCGTAGCGGAAGCGCTTTGCCTTCGACAACCGCACGCCGTCGATGATCGAAGCGTGGTTCAACGCATCGGAGATGACCGCATCCTCCTCGCCGAGCAGCGTCTCGAACAGGCCGCCATTGGCGTCGAAGCAGGAGCCGTAGAGGATCGTATCCTCCATGCCGAGGAAGCCAGAAATCGTCGCCTCGAGCTGCTTGTGTTCTTCCTGCGTGCCGCAGATGAAGCGCACCGACGCCATGCCATAGCCGTAACGGTCAAGCGCCTGCTTGGCCGCTTCCCGCAGTTCGGCGCTGTCGGCGAGACCGAGATAATTATTGGCGCAGAAATTCAGCACCTTCTCGCCGCCGACCTCGATCTCGGCCGATTGGGTCGAGGTTATCACCCGTTCGGATTTGTAAAGGCCGGCCGATTTCAGTCCTTCAAGCTCGCTGTCGATGTGGGAAAGGAATGCTTCGGTCATGATCAGGCCCTGTTGAGATCGACGAGGACTGTCGCGCCGCGAGGGCGAAAAATCCATCGCAAAAACGACCGCTTCGGTGGCGGCAATGGCACGGCAAGGCAACGATGTTCAAATGCGGAGGTGCCGCGAAAGATTGCAATAACCACTTCGCGGGTTTCCCGCCACGGTCGCCGCCGCCGGCCTGCTGCCGTCCCAAACCTGTTAACACTTTGAAGCCAAAGGTTGTCGCACAAGAATTCGTTGGCGAGAGGGCCGCCTCAGAAAATGTCGCAGCAGCCGGTGCACGCCGTTTCAGGCAGGCTCATACTCCTGATCAAATCCGGCTACTGGCTGGCTCTGCTGATCATAGCCGCCATGGTCGTGGCCTCCTTCATCCTGCTGCAACAAGTGATGTCTACCCAACGGCACAATCAGGCGCTGCTCGATATCGTCAGCACACAGAAAGCCCTGTCGCAACGCATCGTCTTCCTTGCCGGCGCGACAGGCAGCGCCCAGCGCGATCAACAGCGCGCCCTGGTTACCGCGCTCAAGCAAGCGACGGTGGAGTTCGAGAAGAACTACGATCTGCTGCTCGAACGGACCGCCGCCGATCCGGCGTCGCCGGCAAGGTTCGATCCGAAATCGATCGAGAGCGTGCTTTTCGCCAAGCCGTACCATCTCGACTATTTCTCGGTCGGGCTTATCGCCAACGGCGAACGCCTGATCTCGTCATTCGAATCGCGGCTCAACATGGCCGGCAATGGTGGCTACAAAGGCGGAGAGGAGCGCGTCAACCTGAACGCTTCCGTTGCCAACGCAACTTTGTCGGGCTATGCCGCACTTGGCCAGCGCATCAGCGCCTTTGCAGACCAGCGATCCGAAACACTTCTCGATCTTAACCGCACATTGTTCTACTCGACCATCGGCGTCATCGTGCTGGTGGCGCTTTTCATTTTCAGGCCAATGTCGAATGCCATCCTGCGCCGGACGCGCGAGCTGGTCGATGCGCGCAATTCCATGGCCTTTATCGCCGTGCATGACGGGCTGACCGGCCTGCACAACCGCACCTTCCTGACCGAGCATTTCGATACGCTGATCAATGCCGCGCAGCGACGGCGTGAACGGGTTGCCGTGGTGCAGTTCGATCTCGACCGGTTCAAGCAGATCAACGACACGTTCGGCCACGCCGCCGGCGATTATGTGCTGGTGGCGGCTGCGCAGCGCATGCGTGATTCGTGCCGTACGTCGGATCTCAACGTGCGGCTCGGCGGCGATGAATTCGTCATGATTCTCAACGGCGCCGGCAGCACCGAGAACATCGATACCGTCGCCCGGCGCATCCTGACCAAGCTCAACAAGCCGATCGTCTTTCGAGGCACGACAATTCATCCGGGCGTAAGTGCCGGGATTGCGGTCTACCCTGTCGACGCCGACAATGCGCAGGATCTGCTCGTCCATGCCGATCTGGCGCTGTATTCCGCCAAGAAGCAGGGCGGCGGCAGCTTGTCGTTCTTCTCCGAGGAGCTGAGGCACGAACTCGATTATCGCAAGCAGCTCGAGCTCGACATCAGGACCGCCATCTCGGAGAAGGCGTTCGAAGTCTATTTCCAGCCGCAGGTCTCGCTGTCGGACGGCGGCATCAGCGGCATCGAGGCTCTGGTTCGCTGGAGACATGCCGAGCGCGGCATGATCGCGCCGGGCGAGTTCATTCCGATCGCGGAAAAATGCGGTCTCATGCCCGAGATCGGCCGCATCGTCATTGCCACGGCGATCGACGAAGCAGCCGAATGGAACCGCGCAGGCATCGCCTTCGGCCGGATCGCGGTCAACGTGTCGGGTTCGGAGCTGCGCGAGACAGATTTCGAAGTCTTCCTGTTCGACATGCTGGAGAGGGCTGGCCTGCCAGCGCACAAACTATCGCTGGAGATCGTCGAATCCGTCATCCTCGACGACGAGAAGACCGGTATCGCGGCAAAGCTGCGGCACATTCGCGCCGCCGGCATCCATCTTGAGCTCGATGATTTCGGCACCGGCTACGCATCGCTCAGCCATGTCAATCCAAACGAGATCGATCGGCTGAAGATCGACCGCCGTTTCGTCCAGAACATCAACGAGAACAGCGGCAACACCAAGATCGTGCGTGCCCTCACAGAACTCGCCCGCGGTCTCGGCATCTCGATCGTTGCCGAGGGCGCTGAAACCGAAGCCGAGCTCGACTCGCTGATGGCGATCGGCTGCGACCAGGTGCAGGGCTATTCCATCGCTTTCCCGATGCCGCCGGACAGCGTGCGCGAATGGCTGGTGGCGCGAACGCCCAAGAAGGCCAGGCTGACGGTGCTGCAGGGCTGCCGGGCGTAGATCCGTCATGGTTCGGCCTTGCGAACCGACCTGATCTGCCGAGGCGGAAGGTCATCCTCATCACCGGGAAATCCTGCCAGCAATTGTCCAAAGCTGGGCACACGCGCCAGTCTTTCGTAGTCCTGAAACGACAAAATGACCGCCTGCTTGCGGCCGTGCCGGGTGATGATGGCCGGTTCTCCCGCGACGACCGGATCGAGCAGCGCCGAGAGTGTAGCCCCGGCATCCTTCAGCGAAATTTCGCGCATGGCGTTTCCTATCCTAATTTCTAACCCTCGACATTGGCCCGTAGCGCGGCCAGCACCTGTGCAAACTCTGCCAGCCTGTCGTCGGACAGTCCTTTCCGCAGCCGCTTGTCGAAGGCTAACGCGGCGGTGCGCAATTTCAGGAACAGCGCTTCTCCGGCTTGGGTCAGCTCCACCTGGTGAACCCGGCGGTTCTCGGGATCGCGGCGGCGCATCAGCAGGCCTTGCGTCTCCATGGCGTTGAGGTGGTGGGTCAGCGTTGCGCCCCGGATGCCGATCATGCCGGCGAGCTCGCGTTGGTTGGCCAGCTCCCGCGACTTGACCGACAGCAACGTGACCCAGACCGGCAGCGTGCCGCCTGCCTCGACCAAGGCAGCGTCGAAAGCCTGCGCAACCAGCTTGGCGGTGCGCGCGAGATTCATCCCGATCGGCGGGCGGTCAAAGGGCGTCATGATCCGACACTAGAACAAGGGCAAAGCCTATGGAACCGGCTCGAGCTTATGCGTTGACATCTAATCATTTGATATCTATCAATATGACTAGCGGTGGGCAAGAGAGGAAATGCGGTCATGCAATATGTCTACATCATCGTCCTCGGCCTTCACGTCATGGCGGGCGTGTTCTGGGCCGGCACCACCATCGCGGTCGCCCGCGAACCGGAGATCAGAGCGGAACGTTTCTTCCGGCCGCAAATGGGCGCAGCCGGCGTGGTTTTCCTCACGGGCTTGCTGCTGTGGTATTTCTTCCACAACGGCTCTTTCGGCTCGATGGAGAAGGTCTTGGCGCTGGGCATCTTGACGGCGTTAATCGCCGCCGGGGTTCAGGGCGCGCTGGTGGGTTCCGCCAGCAGGCAGTTGGCCGGCGCTGATGCGGCGAAGCAAACCCAATTGCGCGCCAAGATGACAAAAGGCGAACGCATCGCTGGCGGCCTGCTGGTCATCACCGTGTTCTGCATGGCCACCGCCAGGATGTTTTGAGCGTCCTGCCGCAATCGCAAGATCGTACGGTGCCCGGCGATAGCCGGCGGCGTGCGCGGCGCGCAGATCGGACCGACGTGCCTGGTGGCTCTCCGTACGGAGGTTCGGCTGCGCGCCACCAATCAATATTCCTCAGATCCGCAAGCCGAACCTGATGCCGTCATAGATGGCGGCGTGGATGTTGCGCGAGGCTACTGCATCGCCGATGCGGAAGAGCACGAAACCACTCTGCGGATTGCGCACCGGAAAGATGTCGCCGCCATTGACCAGTTTTTCGTAATCGATCGCGCCGGCGTTCTTCGACAGCGGCTTCAGCGCCAGGTAGAGATCGTCGAGCGGCAGCGTGCCGTGCTCGACCACCACCTGGTCGACCCGCCGCTCGCCGCGCCAGCCATCGGCGAAGTCGGAGGCGAGCTCGGCGATCAGCTGGTTGCCTTCGCGCCGCACCGAGCGCAGCCGTGTGTTGATGGTCACCGTGACCCCCTTTTCCTGGAAGGCGCGCATGTAGGGCACATGGTTCATGCCGCCCATTTCCGGGGCGAAGAAGCGCTCTGGTGAGACCAGCTCCAGCCTGGCGCCGCTATTGGCGATCAGTTCGGCGGCACCCATGCCCTGATGGCCGCCATTGTCGTCATAGAGCAGTACATTCTCGGCCGGCTTGATGCTGCCGGCCATGATATCCCAGCTCGAGGTGACGAGATCGTCGCCCGCCGTCAGAGGCGGGTTCTGCGGCAGCCCGCCGGTGGCGATCACCACCACGTCGGGCGACAGCGCCAGCACATCGTCCTTTTCCGCCCATTTGTCGTAACGGATCTCGACGCCGAGCCGGTCGAGCTCGGCCAGACGCCAATCGATGATGCCGATCAATTCCTTGCGGCGCGGGTTCTGCGTTGCCAGCCGCACCTGGCCGCCGGCCTGGCTCGATGCTTCCAGCACCGTCACCTGGTGCCCGCGCTCGGCGGCGACGCGCGCCGCCTCCAGCCCGCCGGCGCCGGCGCCGACGACGACCACCTTCCGCTTCGGTCCCTCGGTTTTCGGAATAATATGCGGGATATCAGCCTCGCGGCCCGTCGCCGCATTGTGGATGCACAGCGCCTCGCCGCCCTCATAGATGCGGTCGAGGCAATAGGTGGCGCCGACGCAAGGCCGGATCTCGTGCTCGCGGCCTTCCATGACCTTCCTGACGATGTGTGGGTCGGCGATGTGGGCGCGCGTCATGCCGACCATGTCGAGCTTGCCGGTGGCGATGGCGTGACGCGCGATGGCGACGTCGGAAATCCGCGCCGCATGGAAGGTCGGGAATTTCGTCGCCGCCCTGATCTCGCCGGCAAAGTCGAGATGCGGCGACGAGCGCATGCCGGTCACCGGGATGACTTTTGTCAGCGCCGCATCGGTCTCGATCGAGCCACGGATGATGTTCAGGAAATCGACCTTGCCGGAGCCGGCCAGCCGCCTGGCGATTTCGACGCCCTCCTGTTTCGACAGACCTTTCTCGAAATCCTCGTCGGCGACCATGCGGATGCCGACGACGAACTTTTCGCCGACCGCGGCACGCACTGCGTCGAGCACCATTCCGGTGAAGCGCAGCCGGTTGTCGAGCGAGCCGCCGAAATCGTCGTCGCGCTGGTTGGTGGCCGGCGACCAGAAACCGTCCATCAGATGGCCGTAGGCTTCGAACTCGATGCCGTCGAGGCCGGCAGCCTGGCAGCGCTGCGCCGCCGCCGCATAGTCGGCGACGATGCGCTCGATATCCCAGTCCTCGATAGTCTTGGGAAAGGCACGATGGGCCGGTTCGCGCACCGGCGAAGCCGACAGGACGGGCAGCCAGTCGGCCTTGTTCCAACCGGTGCGGCGGCCGAGATGGGTGATCTGTATCATCACCTTGCAATCGTGCTCGTGGCAGGCATCGGTAAGCTCGGCGAGCCATGGCACGATGCGGTCGTCATAGACATGCAGATTGCCAAAAGCGGCCGGGCTGTCGCGCGAGACGATCGCCGAACCGGCGGTCATGGTCAGCGCCATGCCGCCCTTGGCCTTTTCGGCATGATAGAGCCGGTAGCGCTCTTTCGGCATGCCGTCCTCGGAATAGGCCGGCTCATGGCTGGTCGACATCACCCGGTTCTTCAGCGTCAGATGCTTGAGCTGATAGGGCTGGAGAAGCGGATCGTTGCTGGTCATCGTCTTCCTGCTGTTTCAAATTGTGCTAATGAGCGGCAAATTTTGTTTTTACGCATGTCGCCGTCCCAAATCCGCTGCACAGTTTTGGGCGACATGCAGCAAGGAACCTGCTCATGACCGATACGAAAAACCTCACCCAGCTCGGCACCAACGTCGAGGCGCCACAGAGCCCTGAAGCGGCAGTCCTGGAAACCGTGCCGTTTTCGCGCGGCGACGGCCCGCCGGCCATCGTTCGCTTCACCTGCCCGGAATTCACTTCGCTCTGCCCGGTCACCGGCCAGCCGGACTTCGCCCATATCGTCATCGACTACGCACCCGATGCGCTGCTGGTGGAATCGAAGTCGCTCAAGCTGTTCATGACCTCGTTTCGCAACCATGGCGCCTTCCACGAAGAATGCACGGTGATGATCGGCCGCCGCATCATCGCCGCGACCAAGCCATTGTGGTTGCGCATCGGCGGCTACTGGTATCCGCGCGGCGGCATTCCGATCGACGTGTTCTGGCAGACCGGCGCACCGCCGGAAGGTGTGTGGCTGCCCGACACAGGGGTTGCACCCTATCGCGGACGCGGCTAATCGGACGAAGCGGCTCACCTGATCCCGGTCCGGCACAGGTTAGTCTCCAGGAAAGGCATCACCGCGTCGCGGTACCGCTGTTGGTCATAGCGATAGAGATCAACATGCCGCGCGCCGTCGAACCAGACCAGCTTTGCGTCAGCGCCTGCCGCATCTTTCAACGCCAGTGTCTGGCTGCGAGCGACAAACGGATCCGAATTGCCACCTAGCAGCAATATCGGCCGATCAATCGCGCCGATGCGATCGACCGGCCTGACATCATCTACCCCGAAGTCAAGGCGGAGCTGCATCTGCGCCAAGAGGATGGTCGCCTGTACGTCGCGCAACATAGGCAAGGGCGCTCGCAACGCCGTGGTTTCCAGCAAAGTCGCGTAGAGCTGCTCCAGGACATAGGCATCGGCATGCTCCTGCTGAGCGCCAAATACAAAAGCAGCCGCACCGAGCGACGAGCCGATGGCCGCCACCTTGCGACCGGCGAAGCGTTGCCGCGCAAAGGCGAGGATGCGGCTGGCGTCCTGCCGTTCGATGTAACCAAAGCCTCTGATATCGCCGCCGCTTTCGCCATGTCCCGACAGATCGAACAGCACGATCGAGTAGCCGCTTTCGAAAAGCAGCTTCGCTCTTGGAACCATGGCCAGCTTGTTTGAACCGCGTCCGTGTAACAGCACGATTGTTCCGCAACTGTCCTGCCGATCCGCCACCCAACCGGCAAGATCGGGCGCGCCCTCTTGCTTCAGAACGATGCGCTCCACCTCTAACCCCACAGGCAGCGTGAAGCTTTGCTGAGGCACGCGGGCCACCGCGCGGCTTCCTGCCTCCCAGGTGACAGCGCAGGCCAGGACGCAAACCGCCGCGAATAAAGCAACCACGACAGGACCTCTTCTCATCGATCGGTCACGTGCACTTCGCATCAGTTGAGCGGCAGCCGCCGGTAACGGCCGGGACTGTTCGGATCGCTGAAATGGTGCATCGGCCCGTGTTCGGCGAAGTGTGCTGACCAGCGTTTCATTGCCGCCGGGGCGAGCTCGACACCCAGCCCGTCACCTTCCGGCACGCGCACCGTGTTGGCGATCTGTTTGAACGGGCCGTCCTTGATCACGTCGCCGATCTGCCAGCGAAACAGGGATTGCGACGCCTCGGTGATCCATGGCGTTGCCGCCACGACGTGCAGATAAGCCGATGTCATGATGCCGAGATCGTTCGAATAGCACCAGAACCCCTTGCCCATCGCCTCACAGGCGGCAATGAATTTCAGAGTTTTCGACAATCCGCCGAGTGCTGCGAAATTGCAGACGAAGTAATCCGGCGCACCGAGCGCGACTGCCCGTCTGAGATCCGGGATGTGCGTCGAGAACGGAATGCGCGAATGCTGGCGCAGCGCAGCCATCTCCTCGAAGGTCGCGACCGGATCCTCGTAGTTGCGGATGTTGAACGGCTCGATCTCGCGCAGCACCCAGCGCGCTGTGGTCAGCGACCACTGCATGTTGGAATCGAGTTTGATCTGCGCTTTATCGCCAAGCGCCTCGCGCAGCATGCGCACTGTCCTGATCTCGAGCTCGGGATCGCCCATGATCAGCTTGCCCTCGAAGATCGTCGAGCCGTGCTGTTCTCGCATGCCGAGACAGTAGTCGACGATCGCTTCGGCGGTCATCTCGCCGCCGGCTCCGCCTTGAGCGGGGCGAAAGGCGAAATATTCCGAAAACGGAATGTCCTTGCGCACCGCGCCGCCGAGCAGCTTGTAGAGCGGCATGCCGAAGACCTTGCCTCTTATATCCCACAGCGCCAGTTCGACGGCGCCGAACGCCACCGTGGCTGCATTCTCGCCGGTGTTGGCGGTAATCTGCCAGGGCGGCACGCAGCGCGCCTCGCAGTCGGCGATGTCGAGCGGATCGGCGCCAATCAGCGCCGGCGCGATCTCGGCCTTGATCACCTCGCCGAAATGCCACCATGGCGCCTCGCCCAGTCCGACCACGCCTTCGTCCGTCTCGACCTCGATGATCGATTTCGACGCGCCGCCGTAGAGACCAGCCGTCCACCAGAACGGAGCATCGAGCGGGACGTTGACGTGGGTGACGCGGATGTTGGTGATCTTCATCGATTCCGTTCTCACTCGCACTGGTATTGGCTTAGCGCCCATTCGCCGGTCACCGAGAGCAGGTCCGATATCTTCCAGTCGCCGTCGATTTTTTTGAACTTCCATTCCAGCCGATGCGGGTTGCCGGCGGCGACGAAGGCGACGACGACCTTGGCCTCGTCGCCCTTGACCGCTTCGATGGTCTTCAGGCTCTTGTCGATCTCCGCCTTGTCGTATTCGGAATTGTCGAGCGCCATGTTGGGATCGAGGCACTCGCCCTGCCCCGACTTCCGCAGCGCGTCGCTCTTGTCGAGCACCGACTTTGCCGGGTCGGTGAAATGGCCCCGCTGAGCCGGATCGACCTCGAGCCCGGCATGCTCGTAGAACGGCTTCACCACCGCAGTCGGCGAGCCCGGCTGCACGGGTGCGGCCGGCGCGTTTTCTGCCGGCGGCAACACTGCCGGCGGAGGTGCCGCACTGTCGGCCGGCGCGTTTGCGGGCGGCGCGCCGAACAGGCCCTGAGCGGCGGCGCTGCTCAATCCGGCCAGCAGGCACGCAGTCGCCAAAATCCAGGGATGGCAGCGAAGCACGGCGTCACTCCGGAGGCTGCCCGGCCAGGCATTCGAGCACACTCAGCGTCCAGCCGCTGGTCTTCGAGGTAATGTCGGCGACCTTCCACTGGCCGTCGATCTTCTTCAACGACCAGACCATTTCGCGTTTGGAATCATCGCCTTCCGGGAAAAGGTTGAACGTCGCCGTCACCTCGGCGCTGTCGCCATCCAGCGTTTCGGCCAGCGTCAGCGTCTTGGCCACGGTCTTCTCGTCATAGTCCTGCGCATCGAGACCAGGGGCGAAGTCGATGCAGGGAACTTCATCCGGATGGTTCTTTGCCGCATTGTCGTTCAGTTCGAACAGTTTCGTCACCGGCGCGGTGAAGCGGTCGCGATATTGCGCATCGGCCTCGAATTTGACCGACGGGACATAAAAGAACTTCACGGCGTTGGCAGCAGGGCCGGCAAACGCGGCCGCCGGCACGGCCATCGAAAGCGCGGCAACAAAAAGTGGCAGTTTCATGGGTGTCCCCGATTGTTCACTGACGGAAGCTATCAGTACCACGCATCTTGCCCGTCGGCTTTCTTGCGGTCCATGAAATCCTGCAACGCGTCCTCTGCTGGCAACTCAGGCGTTCAGCCAGACATTCTGGAGATCCATCTCGAAGGTTTGGTGGACACCGTAGTTCTTCACCTTCTCGTTCATGTGGCTGAACAGCTTCTGCCAAAACGGTTGAATGATGACGCCCGAATCCTGCAGGATCTGCTCGATGTCCTTCATGACCTCGCGGCGCTTTTCCACGTCGATGAGCGAAAGAGCCTGCTTGAGCTTGGCGTCGAAATCAGGGTTCGAGTAGCCGGTTTCGTTCCAGGCCTCGCCGGTGCGATAGCCGAGCGCCAACACCTGTACGCCAAGCGGGCGCATGTACCAGATGGTCATCGAATAGGGGTATTTCGTCCAGTCGTTCCAGAAGGTCGACCCCGGCAGCACGGTGCGCTTCACCTTGATCCCGGCATCGCGCAACTGGCCGGCAATAGCGTCGCCGGTGTTCTTTTGCCAATCGTCCTCGACGGTGATCAGTTCATGCTCGAAGTCGTCTTGCCCGGCATCGGCCATAAGCTTCTTGGCGCCCGCGGCGTCGCGTGTCTTCTTGGGCAGCGCGTAGTATTCCGGATGAATCGGGCTGACGTGGTGGTTTTCACCAACAGTGCCTCGCCCGGCGTAGCCAAGTTCGAGCACCGCTTTGTTGTCGACGGCCATCTGGAGGGCGTTGCGAACCCGCTTGTCGTCATAGGGCTTGTTCGTGATGTTGGTCCGGGCGACGAGCGTGGTCGCTGTCGCGACCTCCGATTTGACCAGCCCCATCTTGTCGAGAATGTCTATGAAGTCGGCCGGCGTCTCGAAGTTGAGGTCGATTTCGCCGGAGTCGAATGCATTTATCGAGGCGTTGAAATCGGTTCCGTAGTCGATGAATTCGACGCCGTCGAGAAGCGCTTCACCGCCCCACCATTTGCCATTTTCACGACGCTTGACGACCGCTTTCTGGCCGACCGCATAAGACACCAGTTCGAACGGCCCGGTGCCAATCGGCTTCTCGATCGGATTGGCGCCGTCGGCGTCGAAGTTGCGATGGACCACCAGCGCCGGATAGTCGGTGAAGTTCGGGATCAGCGAGATGTCCGGCTCGTTCAGCTTCAGCTTCACCGTGTTGTCGTCGACCTTGGTGATCGCCCCTTCCCTGGCCTTGCCGGTCTTTGCATCGATCAGCGCACCGACGCGCGCGGCCATCGAATTGCCGGCGGCAGCCTTCTCGCACCAGCGCGTCAGATTGTAGGCCACGTCATCGGCGTTGAAAGCATCGCCGTTGTTCCAGGCGATGCCCTTGCGCACATGCAGCACGTATTCGGTGGCGTCGTCGTTGACCTCCCAGCTTTCGAGCAGAACCGGCTCGAATGTGAACTGGCGGGTGTAGCGGACAAGCGGCTCGAGCCAGCAGCGTGAAATGTTCGCAAGTTCCACCCAGTCGTAGGTGCGCGTGTCCTTTTGCGCCTTCACCGACATCGAAACGTGCAGCGTTCCGCCTTTCTTCGGCTCTTCAGCCAAAGCCCGCTCCGGCACGGCAAGTCCAATCATGCCGTAGGCAAGGGCCGCCGATGCGCCGAAAGCGCTTGCCAGGGCCAGAAACTCCCGCCGGTCGACGCGACCGGCGCGCGCCTCGCTGGCCATTGCTTCGATGGCGCTCGGTACGCGATCGCCGTTGCTTCTGAAGAGTGTCATTTTTTCCTCCCTTATGGTTCGCATCGGGTCTTCGCCCGTGATCAACTAACGCTGTCCGGCAGTTTCTCCTCGCGCCGCGCAATCAAATCTTTGAGACCATCGGCGATGCCCTCATCGAGCTTCGGCTCCTCATAATCGGCGAGCATGTTGCGCGCTTTCTCGCGGCCGCGGGTGTCGTGGTCCTTTGCTCCTTCCGCCTTCCACTGTTCGAACGAATTGAAGTCCATGATGCTCGGTATGAAGAAGGCGGACTCGAAATGTTCAAGCGTGTGCTGGGTGCCGAGGAAATGGCCCTGCGGTCCGACCTCGCGGATAGCCGCCATAGCCTCCTTGAAATCGTCGAATGGCAGCCCGCCAGCATATTTGTACCAGCCGACAAGCTGCTCGCAGTCGGTGGCAAATTTCGAATAGCCGCAGGTCAGGCCGGCCTCGAGCCAACCGGCGGAGTGCCAGATGTAGTTGGCGCCGGCAAGGATGGCGGCATGCATCAGCATGTTCGCCTCGTAGCCCGCCTGGGCGTCGTTCAGCTTCGAGCCGACATGGAAACCGGACGTGCGCCACGGCAGACGATACTTCCGCGCCAGCGCGCCCATGAGATACATCATCTGGGCCGCCTCCGGCGTGCCGCCCATGGGAGCGCCGGTCTTCATGTCGACCGTCACCATGAACTGTCCGTAGATCTGCGGCGAACCCGGACGCAGGAGCTGTGTGAACGCGACGCCCGCCAGCGCTTCGGCATTGACCTGCGCGACCGCACCGACGGCAGAGGCCGAAGTCGAGGCGCCGCAAAGGGCGAAGGGGGCGAGGATCAGCGGCTGGTTGTGGCGCGCATAGACTTTCATCGCGTCCAGCATGGTGGCGTCCCACACCAGCGGCGAATTGCAGTTGGTGATCGACACCAGGACCGGGTTGTCGCGGACATAGTCCTCGCCGAACACGATGCCTGCCATCGCCATCGTGTCTTCGGCTCGATCCTTGGAGGTCACGATGCCCATGAACGGCTTGTCGGAGTGCTTCAGCGCCGAATGGATGATGTGGAGGTGACGTTTCGGCACCGCGATTTCCATCGGCTCGCAGATGATCGAGCTCGACGAATGCAGCGCCGGCGCCATGTAGGCGAGCTTGTGGAAATTGTTGAGGTCGGCGAGTGTGCCGTAGCGCCTGTTGTTGTCGAGGTCGCGCACGTAAGGCGCCCCGTACATCGGCACGAAGATGGAGTTGTTGCCACCCACACGTACGGAACGCTGGGGATTCCTCGCATTGAGCGTGAACTCCGACGGGACCTTTGAGATGAGCTCCATCAGCAGGGCGCGGTCGATCCGGACCCTTGTCTCCGAGACATCGGCGCCCGCCGCCTTCCACATTGCGATCGCCTCGTCGTCGCGGAACTCGCATCCGACTTCTTCGAGGATGGAGAGCGACTCCTGGTGGATCAGCTCAACCGCTTCGTCCGGAACCATCTGATAGACGGGAATCTGGCGGACCAGGGTTGGAAACGACGCTATGGGTGCGCCCCGCAGCGCCTTGCGCCCCAGGCGGCCGCCGCTGCGGCGGTTGGTGTGTTCGCTCACTTCAACGGCCGGTGCGTTCATGAAGGCTCCATATTCCTGTTGGTGACCAATCTAGCCAGACAAAATGCGGCTGTGACGCTGGAAAATCCTGATCTCTTGTATAAGCTCAGCTTATGCGAAGCTTGCGCCACCTGCTGCCGTCGGCCGGCAGCCTGATCGTTTTCGAGGCCGCCGGGCGGCTGTCGAGCTTTACCGCCGCCGGGCGCGAGCTCGGCATGACGCAGGCTGCCGTCTCCTATGCGATCCGTGGGCTCGAAGAGCAGCTCGGCGCCAAACTATTCCAGCGCCGCCACCGGCAAGTCAGCCTGACCGAGGCCGGCGACCGCTTCCATGCCGACGTCTCGCTCGGCCTGTCGCACATTCGCAAGTCGGCGGAGGATCTGCGCCAGATCGCCGTCGGCGCGCATGTGACGCTCGCGGCCTCGACCGCCTTCGCCTCGTTCTGGATGATGCCGCGCCTGCAGCAGTTTCGCGACGCATTGCCGGGCATCGACCTGCGCATCCAGACCGCCGACCGCGATCTCGACATCATCGCCGAAGACATCCCGCTCGGCGTCCGCGGCGGCGAGCCCAGGGAATGGCCGGATTATCATTCGCTGCCGCTGGCCGATGAAGTGATATTCCCCGTTGCCGGCGTTAGTTATGTGGCCCGGTTCGGGCTGCCGGAGCGTGTCGCGGACCTTCAATCGCACCGCCTTATCCATCTTGAAGAGCCGTTTCGCGAGGCCGCGAGCTGGGACGAATGGTTCGCCTCGGCCGGTGTCGACATCGCCGATGCTGGACGCGGCTTGCGCATCAACGACTATGCGCTGGTGATCCAGGCAGTCATGGAAGGGCAAGGCATCGCGCTCGGCTGGGGTCACCTCGCCGAGCGGCTGCTGGCATCAGGGCTGCTGGTGCGCGTCACCGGCCACACGATGACGACCGGCAAGGGCTTTCATGTCATCTGGTCGAAGAACCGCGAACTCAGCGACAACGCCCGCAAGGTGCGGGACTGGCTGGCGGCGCAGGCGTGAGGCCGATAAATGCCCGGTCAAACGGTCACGACGATCTTGCCGAACTGTTCGTTCGATTCGAGATAACGGTGCGCCTCGACGATCTGGTCGAACGGAAAGGTTCTGGCGATTGCCGGCTTCAGCGAACCCGAGCTCAGTCCGTCAAGGATGAACGCCTTGGCGGCCTGCAGCCGGACCCGATCGCGCACGATCTCATGGACGAGATAGCCGCGCAGCGTCAGCGTCTTGGCCAGCACTGCAGGTAGCGGAAAGGGGGTCGGGTCGGGGCTCAAGCCGCCATATTCGATGAGAATGCCATCCCGTGCCATCGCTGCCGTCAGAGGCTCGAAGATCGGCCCGCCGACCGCGTCGAACACCACGCGCACGCCGTCCGGGCCGGCGATTCGCTTCAGCCTGGCTTCCAGGTCCTCCTCTGCCGAGGCGATGACGTGGGCCGCGCCGAACTCAAGCAAAGCCCGCTTCTTGGCAGATGTCCGTGTGACCGCGATCGGGGTCGCGCCAATCATGTTGGCGATCTGGATCGCGGCAAGTCCGACGCTGCTCGAGGCCGCGGTAATGACAACAAAGTCCTCGCTTTGGAGGTTGGCAATGTCGATCAGCGCACCGTAGGCCGTGAGATATTGCATCCACGCGGCGGCGGCCTCTTCCCAGCTCAGCGATGGCGGGTGCTTGACGACGAGCTCGGCGGGATATGTGGCAATCTCACCATAGGCAGGCCAGCGGACCATCGACAATGGCGGCACGATGCTGACGGCATCGCCCGGCGCAAACCCGTCCACGCCTTCGCCGACCATCTCGACGATACCCGCCGCCTCGAGCCCAAGACCGGAAGGCAACGGCGCGGTCTGGATGTAGGTCCCCGAACGCAGCAGCGCCTCGGCGCGGTTTATGCCCAACGCCTTGACGCGTATCTGAATCTCACCGCTCGCGGGCGCAGGCGTGTCAACATTCTCGATGCGCAGGACCTCGGGACCACCGAGCTCATGAAAGCGAACGACACGTGCCATCGGTCACAACTCCAAAATATTTGAACTGAATCAGCTATGCCAGCGCTCATCAGGCGGATAAATAGTCGCTTGAGTAGATCAGCAGAAACTATAGGGTTTGAATATGGATCGCCTTACGAGCATGGCCGTGTTCGTCAAAGCCGTCGACCTGGGCTCGTTCGCAGCCGCGGCGGCGGCTCTCGATCTGTCCGGGCCGATGGTCGGCAAGCATGTCCGGTTTCTCGAGGAGCGCCTGAGCGTGCGCCTCATCAATCGGACCACGCGTCGCCAAAGCCTGACCGATTTCGGGCGCGCCTATTATGAACGCTGCCGGCTGGTGCTTGCCGAAGCGGAGGCCGCGGATGCACTCGCCGCCGACCAGCTTGCCGAACCGCGCGGAAAACTGCGTGTCCTCATGCCGGTGCATTTCGGCCGGCGCTGCGTTGCCCCGATCCTGTTCGGGCTTGCGCAGCAATATCCGGCGCTGGAACTTGACCTGTCGTTCAGCGACACCCTCGCCGACCTCGCCGAAGACGGCTGCGATCTTGCCATTAGAACGGGCGATCTGGAGGACCAGGCCGGGGTAATGGCGCGTCGCATCGCGCGCCAGCACATGGTCGTCTGCGCGTCGCCGTCCTATCTCGACCGGCACGGCGAGCCACATGAAATAGATGACTTCGGCAGCCATCACGCGATCATCTACCGCCGTTCCGGGCGTGCCGTTCAGCCGTGGCTGTTTCCGCGCAATGGCCACCCCGCGATGGAGATCCGGCCCGTCAGCAGATTGCGGCTCGACGATCTCGATGCCATCGCCGATGCCGCGGCCGCCGGCATGGGGCTCGCGTGGCTGCCATACTGGATGGTTCGCCAGCGCATCCAGGCCGGCGCACTTGTCCCGCTGTTGCCGGAACAATCCCGGTTTCTCTACGACGTTCATGCCCTGTGGTTGCAGACGCCTCATCTGCCGATGAAAGTCCGCCTTGCCGTCGATGCACTGTCGGCAGCGCTGCCCAAGCTCATGAGTTGAAGTGCACGGCCGCGGTCGGCTGCGTGGATTTCCTCAATTCCGCCCTCCCGCATCGACCACGAATCCGCCTATAGTGCCCCATGCCGATCCGCCAGCTTTCCGAAACGATGATCAACCAGATCGCCGCCGGCGAAGTCATCGAGCGTCCGGCAAGCGTGGTCAAGGAACTGGTCGAGAACGCGCTCGATGCCGGTGCTGCCAGAGTCGAGATCGTCACCGCCGGCGGCGGGCTGAATCTTATCCTGGTCAGCGACGACGGCTTGGGCATTCCGGAAAACGAACTGGCGCTGGCGATTGCGCGCCATTGCACCTCCAAGCTCGCCGACGACATTCACGACATCCGCTCGCTCGGCTTCCGCGGCGAGGCCTTGCCTTCGATCGGCTCGGTGGCGCGGCTGTCGATCCGCTCGCGCACCGCGTCCAGTGAAAACGCCGCCGAGATCGGCATCGACGGCGGCCGCGTCTCCGCGGTCAGGCCGGCGGCGGCCAATCGCGGAACCACGGTTGAGGTGCGCGACCTGTTCTTCGCCACGCCCGCAAGGCTCAAATTCATGAAGGGCGAGCGCGCCGAAAGCTCGGCCATCGGCGACGTGGTCAAGCGCATCGCCATCGCCTTTCCCGCCGTGCGCTTCACCCTGGCCGGCCCGGACCGCTCGACGCTGGAACTGCCGGCGACCGACGACAGCCCGGAAGGCCGGCTGCGCCGGGTGGCACAGGTGATGGGCGCCGACTTTCCGGACAATGCGATCGCCATCGACGCGATGCGGGACGGCGTGCATCTCGCCGGCCATGTCTCGGTCCCCTCCTTCACCCGCGCCAACGCGCTGCAGCAATACGCTTATGTCAACGGCCGCCCGGTGCGTGACAAACTGATCGCCGGCGCCATTCGCGGCGCCTTCGCCGACGTGCTGCCGCGCGACCGCCATGCCGTCACCGTGCTGTTCCTGACGCTCGATCCGGCGATCGTCGACGTCAACGTCCATCCGGCCAAGGCAGACGTGCGCTTCCGCGACCCGGGGCTGGTGCGCGGGCTGATCGTCGGCGCTATCCGCGAAGCGCTGGCCAATGCCGGCATCCGCGCCGCCACCACAGGGGCCGCCGGCATGATGGCGGCGTTCCGGCCAGGCGCCGCATCCTATGCGCATGGCGGGCCGGCCAACGGTCACCGCAGCTACGAGGCCGCCTATCGGGCATTGGGCTTTGCCGGGTTCGATGCTGCCCGGTCGCCACAGCGGCCGCTCGATATGGGCGACGGGTTCGGCGAGGACGAGCAGACGGCCTTCGACGCCGGGCCACTCCAAAGTGCCGACGCGCGCGCCGGGCAAAACGAAGCCGCGGAAACGCTGCTCGGCACGGCGCTGGGCGCGGCGCGCGCGCAAGTGCACGAGAATTATATCGTCGCCCAGACCAGGGATTCGCTTGTCATCGTCGACCAGCATGCGGCGCATGAGCGGCTGGTCTACGAGGCCTTGAAGAACGCCCTCCACTCACGCGCGGTGCCGTCGCAGATGCTGCTTCTGCCCGAGATCGTCGATCTGCCGGAAGAAGACGCCGAACGGCTTGCCATCCACTCCGAGACGCTGGCCCGCTTCGGCCTCGGCATCGAGCGCTTCGGCCCCGGCGCCGTCGCGGTGCGCGAGACGCCGTCGATGCTCGGCGAGACCAACGTCCAGCAGCTGGTGCGCGATCTCGCCGACGAGATCGCCGACAACGATACGGTCGACACGCTGAAGGAGCGGCTGGACAAAATAGCCGCGACCATGGCCTGCCACGGCTCGGTGCGTTCCGGCCGCCTGCTCAAACCGGAAGAGATGAACGCGCTGCTGCGCCAGATGGAGGCGACGCCGGGCTCCGGCACCTGCAACCATGGCCGCCCGACCTATATCGAGCTCAAGCTCGCGGATATCGAGAGGCTGTTTGGGAGGCGATAAGAAACTCGCAGGGCGCAGCCCCCACCCGGACCTTCGGTCCGACCTCCCCACAAGGGGGAGGTAGGGAGATTAGCCGCGGGCGCCTCGCGAGGAGCTTACCTCCCCCTTGTGGGGAGGGTCGCTGCGAAGCAGCGGGGTGGGGGTACGAAAAGAGCCGCTGTACAGCGGCTCTTTTCGAGTCAGGCACAGCCCCAAACCCTTTGCTCATCTCTTCAAATTCACCACGATGACGCCGCCTAGCGCCAGCGCGCCGCCGAAGATGCCAAGCAGCGTCGGCACCTCGCCCAGCCAAAAGAAGCCGATCAGCGTCGCCATCGGCGACACCAGATAGAGGAAGTTCGAGGCACGCGCCGCGGGCAGTCGGGAAAGTGCTGTTGCCCAGGCAGCGTAGGCGATGAGGCTGGGCACGATGCCGAGAAAGATGACGGCGCCGAGCCCGGCGGTGTCGGCGACCGCCGCTTGCGCCAGACCGCTCGGCAGGAACGGCGACAGGCAGAGCGCGCCAAGCACCATGTTCGAGGCCGAGATCGTCAGCGGGTGGTGGCGACCAAACAGCGGCTTCTGGACGATGGTGTTGACGGCCGAGCACAGCGCCGAGCCGAGGACAAGCAGCGCACCGCTGTTGAAATGCAGCCCTTGCCCCTCGCCCATGGCGATGATCCCGATACCGGCGAAGGACAGGAATGTGCCGGCCCAGGCCAGGCCCGAGAAGCGTTCGCCGAGCAGCGCCATGGCCATGATGGCGGTGAAGATCGGGCTGACATTGATGATGAAGCCGGCCGCACCGGCCGAAACGGTCAGCTCGCCGAAATTGAGCATCACCGTGTAGAGTGCGACGAAGACGGCACCACCGAAGACAAAGCGCCAGAGTTCATCGAGCCTGGGCAGCGCCGGCCGCTTGACCGCGAGGAAGATCGCCGCCGGAACCGCGGCGATGGCAAAGCGCAGCGCGCCAAGTTCCAGCGGCCCGAAAGCGGCAAGGCCGGCGCGGATCGCCGGAAAGGCGGAGGCCCAGCCGACCACCGTCAGCGCCACCGCGATGGCAGCCGTGGCATCCATGCGCTGTGTCGTATTCAACGTGCCGGTGTAAGCGCTCATCTGGGTGTCCTCGCGATCCAATGCCATGAAGTAGAGAAACGCTATTGCGGGTCGGTTGACAAACGAACAAATCGAGGATCACCTGTGACTATGGATCACAGCTTAGACCCGATGCTGCCGCTCGAAACGCTGCGCGCCTTCGACGCCGCGGCTCGGACCGGCAGCTTTTCGGCGGCGGCCGAGAAGCTCAACATCACCCACGGCGCCGTCAGCCGGCAGATCGCCAAGCTCGAGGGCTGGCTTGGGCTGAAAGTCTTCGATCGCGGCGCGCGCGGCGTCTCGCTGACCGTCGAAGGCAATCGCCTGCATCTGCGCACCACCGAAGCCTTTGCCCTGATCGCCAGCAATTCGGACCGTTGGGTCGAGCCGCGCGGCACGGCGGTGGTGCGGCTGACCTCGATCCCTTCGGTCAGCGGGCTGTGGCTGATGCCGCGCATGGCGGCGCTGGAGAACCACCCGTCCAAGCTGCGTATAGTGCTCGACGTCGACATCCGCCAGGGCGATCTTGCCGACGAGGGCATCGACCTGTCGATCCGCTGCGGGCGCGGCCGCATTCCGGGCCGGATCTCGGTACAGCTTTTCGAAGAATATGTGTTCCCTGTCGCCTCGCCGGAATTGGCCAGGCAGATCGGTCGCGGAGATCCCGCCCGACTGCTCGAATTTCCGGTGATCAATGATTCCGACGCTTCGGCCTGGCGCGCCTGGTTTGCGGCGCAGGAGACGGACTATCGGCCGCGGCCGCACGACCGCCGTTTCGAGGACTACAACCTCGTGCTCGACGCCGCCGCGCACGGGCTCGGTATTGCGCTGGCACGTCCGCCGTTGACGGTGGACCAATTGAAATCGGGCCGCATCGTCGCCGTAGACGAGCGCAGTGCGCTAAGCCCGATATCTTACTGGCTCGACCGGCCGCTGGGGCGCCCGCGCGCCGCCGCCGCCGAACTCGCCCGGCGCATCGCCGTCCAGGCCGGGCTGCCAGCGGAGAAGATCGAAGAGTTTATCATCGCCGAAGAATGAGATGCCTAAGGCGCGTTGCGTTCGACCGGCCTCATGCGACGCGCTTCAGGTTCTTGTGTTTATGCATGTCGCGCAAAACCGCTGCACACTTTTGCGCGACATGCATTGGCATCCGGTTTGCCGGCTTGTTCGAGCAAGTGCCACCAGAAACAGAACCAGGCAAGGCCAACCGAGCTTGACCTCGCCGCAATTTGTGGCGATGACATCGTCATGAATTTCGGCACCACCCCATGATGAACCGTTTCGAAGGACCCGGCGGCAAGGAAGCCCGCATCCGCTATCTCGACGGCGACTTCCAGGTGACCAGCCCCGGCGCCTTCGTGCGCTGCGCGGTGACCGGCGAGAGCATCCCGCTCGACGAGCTTAAATACTGGAGTGTCGCCAGGCAGGAACCCTATGTGAACGCCGCCGCCTCGCTGCGCCGCGAGATCGAAGCGCATCCGGAACTGCGCCGCCGACGCTAGTCCAGCGCAAATGGAAGCCGCCCCGTTGCGATCCTGCGCCCTCTGCCGCGGCGTCAGGCCGGCAACACCGAAACCTTTAGAGGCTATCTTGAAGCCCGCCTCGGGCTCGAAGGCGGGTCACCGGCGAATCATCACCTAGCTAAATTACTAGCATAGCTGCCGGCACAAAGCAAGAACAAAATACGTTCGACCGGCGGAAAGCTGCAAATTCCAGTCCCGCATTGCCTCGGTGCTCAAGCTTCTGGTCAGCCTTTAAGCCGGCGCTGCCGCCAGGCATCCAGCGTCTCGTCCATGATGCGTTGCGGCACATGGTCGAGCTCGAAGACGGTGTCGATCTCCAGCACATCGAGCCCGTCGAGGAATTCCGGCGGCGCCGCGCCGTGACGCAGGCGGGCAGCGTCCTTGGCGGTGGTAATGAGGCCAACCCCGGCTTTACGCGCCGTCGCCGCCAATTCGGCAAGTTCGTCCTCGCCATAGAAATGATGGTCAGGAAACGATTTGGTCAGCGCAAGCTCGCCGCCGGCCTCGCGGACAGTGTCGAAAAACTTATCGGGATGACCGATGCCGGCGAACGCCAGGAACCGCCTGCCGGCCAGCGTCACCTTGCTGCTCGGGGCAGTGTGCGCCTCGAAGATCGGCCTGCCGGCGCGCGCTGCCTGGCGCACGACCGTGTCGGCCGCGGTGCCCTCGCCCATCTTCAGCAAGGCGCTGGTGAAGATCAGTTGGTCGACGATGTTTGCCCGCAGAGGCCCGCCGGGGATGACGCGGCCATTGCCGATGCCATGGCGCGCATCGACAACGACCAGCGCATAGTCGATGTGGATGCGCGCGCTCTGAAAACCGTCATCCATGATCAAGAAATCGCAGCCGAGCTTCTCCAGCAGAAGCCTGGCGCCCGCGGCCCGGTTCGGCGTCACCGCGACCGGCGCGTGTTCGGCCAGAAGCAGCGGCTCGTCGCCGACATGCTTGGCGGCGTCGTGGTGCGGATCGACGATATGCGGCTGCGCGAAGGAGCCGCCATGGCCGCGCGACAGGAAACCCGGATTGAGCTGCATGCGCCGGGCCTGCTCGGCCAGCGCGATCGCCACCGGCGTCTTGCCGGTGCCGCCGACGGTGAAGTTGCCGACGCAGAGCACCGGCGCCTCGACCTTTTCGCGCGGCGCGTGCCGCATGCGGCGACCGGCGACAAGCGCATAGATGGCGGAAAGCGGCGACAGCGCCGTGACCCGCCAGTCCGGCTCTTCCCACCAGAAGGGTGGCGCTTCCGAGGTCACGTCAGCGCCCGTTCGCGCCCTTCAGGCGCGACTTGACGACCAGCGGCTGGATATAGGGCTCGAGCGACCTGAGCGTATGCGCCAGCGCACCGCGCATCTCGTCGACCGTCGCCGCACCCGCCGCCATCATCTCATGGCGGGCCGCCTCGTTGGTCAAAAGGAAATTAACGGCGCCGGCCAGCATATCGCGGTCGCGCACCAGCTTGGCGCCGCCGCTATCGAGCAGGCGCTGATAGGCCTCGCGAAAATTCTGGACGTTGCGGCCGGCAAGCACCGCTGTCTCCAGCATGGCTGGTTCCAGCGGGTTCTGGCCGCCCTCGGAAGTCAGCGAACGGCCGACAAAGGCGATTTCCGTCAGCCTCAGATAAAGCCCCATCTCGCCGATCGTGTCGCCGAGAAGAATATCGGTGTCGGCGGTGATCCTGTCGCCCTTGCTGCGCTGCGCCAGCTTCAGGCCCATGCCGGAAATCTGGGCGGCCAGCTGCCCGGCGCGATCGGGATGGCGCGGCACGATGATCGTCAAAAGCCCGTGGTGGCGCTTGTGCAGCATGGCGTGAACTTCGGCGGCGACCGCCTCTTCGCCGTCATGGGTCGAGATCGCCGCCCAGGTCGGGCGGCCGCCGATCTGGCGTTTCAGCGCCGCCAGTGCCCGCTCGTCGGCCGGCGGCGGCGCGGTGTCGACCTTGAGATTGCCGGACACGGTGACCGGCCTGGCGCCGAGCGAAAGGAAGCGCTCGCCATCGAGGTCCGACTGGGCAACGACATGGGCGAGATTTTCGAACAATGCTTCGGCAATGTTGGCGCGCTTCTTCCAGGACTTGAAGGAGCGGTCGGACAGCCTGCCGTTGACCAGAACCTGCGGCACGCGGCGGGCGCCGAGTTCCAGGATGGTCATCGGCCAGATCTCCGATTCGGCGATGATCGCCAGGTCCGGCTGCCAATGGTCGAGGAAGCGACTGACCGCCGGCTTGAGGTCGAGCGGCACATATTGGTGGATGATGCGGTCGCCCAGCCGTTCTTCGGCGACCTGCGCCGAGGTGACCGTGCCCGTCGTCAGCACGATGTTGACGCCGTAATCGAGAATGCTCTCGACCAGCGGCACGACGGCGATGGTCTCGCCGACGCTGGCTGCATGGATCCAGATCACCGGGCCTTCGGGACGCTCGCGTCCGGCGACGCCGTAGCGTTCACGCCGGCGAATGCGGTCCTCCTTGCCTCTGGAAGTGCGCCAGGCGACGTAAGGTCCGACCAGCGGGTAAGCGGCGGCCCCGGCGAAGCGGTAGGCCGTCAGGAAGGCGCGGGCCCAGCGCATACTCATTTCGAACCGTCCACAAGGCGATAGGCCTCGGCGGTCGCGGCATTGAGCGAGGCCGTGACCTCCTGGCGCTTGCGTTCCATTTCCGCGGCGTCGGCGTTGGCCGGCACGAAGATAGGCGTGCCGACGACAATCGAGGAGCGGCCGAAGGGCAAGTTGATCGTCGTCTTGTCCCAGCTGCCCTCGATCACCTTGCGGCGGCTGGTGGCTATCGCGGCAGGCAGGATCGGCCGGCCGGACAGCCGCGCCAGAAGGACGACGCCGAGCCCCGCATCGCGCGGCGTGCCGTGGGGAATATCAGCAATCATGGCGACATTCTTGCCGGTGGCGAGCGACTTTTTGAGGGCGATGAGCGCCTTGGCCCCGCCCTTGTCGAGATGCCTTGCGCTTTCGCGCCCGCCAGAGCCGCGCACCGCCTCGATGCCGAATTTCTCGACCATCAGCGCGTTGAGCTCGGCATCGGCGCTGCGCGATACCATGGCAACCAGCGGCCGTCCCTTGGGATAGTAGGCCGGGGTCAGCAGGTGCTGGCCGTGCCAGAGCGCGATGATGCCAGGCTCGAGCTGCGCATAGGCGCCGCCGGAAAACTTGGCCGATCCGTCGACCATGCGGTTGGTCAAGCGGACAAGGCGGACGAAATACGCAAACAGCGCGGCAAGCGCATTCTTGACGAATCGCGACTGCGCCAGCGGTTCGCGGATCTTGCGCCAGAACGTCTTCGGCTTGCGACGTCTGACCGCCGACCGCGGGGCTGATCGCTTGACCGCTTCATGGTTCATCGATGTCAACCGACAGCCTTGTTTTCGGGGTCGAGCAGGCGGTGCAGGTGAACGACGAAATAGCGCATATGGGCATTGTCGACGCTAGCTTGCGCCTTGGCCTTCCAGACGGCGTGCGCCGATTGATAGTCCGGATAGATGCCGACAATATCGAGCGCGTCGAGATCGCGGAATTCGGTGCCGCCCAGCTTCTTGAGTTCGCCGCCGAACACCAGGTGCAAAAGCTGTTTCTTTCCGTCTTCAGCGGCCATGTCGATCCTTCACATATCGTGAGTTTGGGACAGGTCTAGACCAAAGCCGCCGACTTTGGAACTATTGATAGTGGTCAATTGTCCAGCCCGGCGATGACGCCGGCGAGCACGGCGAGGAGTTCGCCGCTGCCGGCGGCGAGCGGTCCGTGACGGATCACTTCGCCGGCATAGAGCGGCGCGCGGCCATGCCGATCGAGCAAGGCGCCGCCTGCCTCGCGCAGGATGAGATCGGCCGCGGCGATGTCCCAGTCATGCGCGTTGGCCTTGACGAAGGTGGCATCGAGCTGGCCGCCGGCGATCATCGCCAGCCGGTAGGCGAGCGAAGGAATATAGAGCACGCGCTTCAGCCGTTTGTGCCATTTCGCCGGCATCAGGTCGATCATCGCCTTCGGTCCGGCGATTTCGGCCGTTTCCGACGGCGGACGCACGCTGATGCGCCTGCCATTCAGGAACGCGCCCTCGCCCGGCAGCGCCCAATAGATTTCGCCCTTCGCCGGGCAGTCGAGCACGCCGGCAAGCGTTCGGCCGTTCTCGACCACAGCGACGCTGACGCACCATGTGGGCAGCCCTTCGAGGAAGCCGCGCGTGCCGTCGATCGGATCGACGACAAAGGTGCGGCGCGCGACGAGCCTTACCGGGTCGTCGACGGTTTCCTCCGACAGCCAGCCATAATCCGGCCGGGCCGCCAGCAAGGTCTCGCGCAGATATTTGTCGGCGGCGTGATCGGCTTCGCTGACCGGCGAGGTGCCGCCCTTCATCCACACCTGCGGATTGTTGTTGAAGTACTGCATGGCGATGAGTCCCGCCTCGCGGGCGGCATCGCGCAACAGCTGCAGGTCTTCAGTAGCGCCGGCCGAGACGGCCGGGTCAAGCTCCGGCAAGGGTCATTCCTTCGATCAAAAGCGTGGGCGCGGCAGTGCCGAAATTGCGGTCGAGATCGCTCGCCGGAACCATGTTGAGGAACATCGTCTTCAGATTGGAGGCGATGGTCACCTCGGCGACGGGATAGGCCAGCTCGCCATTTTCGATCCAGAAGCCGGAAGCGCCGCGGCTATATTCGCCCGTCACCATGTCGACGCCCTGGCCGAACACTTCGGTGACGTAGAAGCCGGTCTTGAGCGACTTGATCAGCTCTTCCGGCGTATTTTCCCCGGGCTCGATGGCGAGATTGGTCGACGACGGCGAGACCGACGAGCCGCTGCGCGAGCCGCGCCCATTGGTGACGAGGCCGAGTTCCCGAGCCGCCGAAGTCGACAGGAACCAGTGGTTGAGCACGCCCTTGTCGACCATGAACAGTTTTTCGCCCTCGACGCCTTCGCCGTCGAACGGGCGCGAGGCCTGTCCACGGCGCCGGAGCGGCTCGTCGGTGACGGTGATTGCGGCCGAAGCCACCTTCTTGCCCATCATGTCGCGGAGAAAGCTGGTCTTGCGCGCCACCGCGGCGCCATTGATGGCACCGGCAAGGTGGCCGGCAATGCCGCGCGCCACACGCGGATCGAACACCACGTCGACAGGCCCGGTCGCCGCCTTGCGCGCGCCAATGCGGCGTACGGCGCGCTCACCGGCCTTGCGGCCGATGTCTTCCGGCGCGTCGAGATCGGAAAAATGCTGGCGCGAGGAGAATTCGTAGTCGCGCTCCATGCCGGTGCCCTCGCCGGCGATCACGCTGGTCGAGCGCGAAAAACGCGAGGCGACGTAATGGCCGACGAAGCCGTGCGAGGTGGCGAGCACCAGGCCGCCAAGCCCGGCACTGGCGCCACTGCCGGCCGAATTGGTGACGCCCTTGACGGCAAGCGCCGCCGCTTCGGCGGCAAGCGCTGCTTCCTTCAACTGGTCCGCCGACACCTCGGTGGCGTCGAACAGATCGAGGTCGCGCGGTTTCTTGACCAGCAAGGCCGGGTCGGCGAGGCCCTGATAGGGATCCTCGGGGGACACCTTGGCCATGGCGACCGCGCGCTCGGCCAGCATATTGGGGTCGGATGCCGCCGTTGCCGAAACGCTCGCTACCCGCTTGCCGACGAAGACGCGCAGCGAGACGTCCTCGCTCTCGGACGCCTCTGTGCCTTCGACCTTGCCAAGCCGCACCGACACGCCGGTCGAGCGGCCGCGCACCGCAACGGCATCGGCGGCATCGGCGCCGGCCCGTTTGGCAGCCTCGACCAGGGCCGCGACGCGATCGGTCAGTTTCGCTGCGTCGAGCGTATCGGTCATGCGCATGATCCTGTTATTTCCGGCCGGCTGAAGGGCAGCCGCTGCTGCACCATCTATTGTCCCGATGCCGCTTCTGCAATGGCGAAGCGGGCAAACCGGGTGCATCAAGCGCCCAAACAGGACCGCAGGCCGCAGGCGGATGAACGGCGAGCGAGATCGACAATCCCTCAGGAAGCGGCCACCGGCGTCCAGATCACGTCGTCGATCCTGAGCGCGCCGGTGGCGAGCATCACCAGCCGGTCGAAGCCGAGCGCGGCGCCGCTCGCCTGCGGCATGATGGCGAGCGCGGCGAGGAAATCCTCGTCGATCGGGTAGCGTTCGCCATAGACGCGCTGCTTCTCATCCATTTCGGCGGCAAAGCGCCGGCGCTGCTCGGCCGGATCGGTCAATTCGCCAAAGGCGTTGGCGAGCTCGACGCCGCAGCAATAGAGCTCGAAGCGCTCGGCGGTGCGCGGATCGTCGGCGCTCGGCCGGGCCAATGCCGCCTCCGAGATCGGATATCCGAAAAGAATGGTGTTGCGCCCCTGCCCCAGCGCCGGCTCGATTTTTTCGACCATCACCCGGCTGAACAGGTCGGCCCAATTGTCATCGGGCGCGGTCCGCAATCCGGCCTGGACCAGGGCGGCATGCAACCCCGCGCGGTCGGTGCTGCCATCGGCTGCAACCGTCGCCAGCAGATCGATGCCGGCATGGCGCATGAAAGCTTCGGCGACGCTCAACCGTTCCGGCTCGGCGAACGGATCGGCTTCACGGCCGCGGAAGCTAAAACGCTTCGCTCCGGCCCGTTCGGCCGCCAGCGCTACGAGCTCGGCGCAGTCGCGCATCAGGCTCTCATAGGTCTCGCCGACGCGGTACCATTCGAGCATGGTGAACTCAGGATGGTGCAAGGGGCCGCGCTCGCGGTTGCGCCAGACAGCCCCGAGGCTGAAGATGCGCTCCTCGCCGGCGGCAAGCAGCTTCTTGCAGGCGAATTCCGGCGACGTGTGGAGGTAGAGCGGCTGGCGCTGCCCGTCCGGCCCGATCGCCTCGGTGGCAAAGGCCGACAGGTGCGCTTCATTGCCGGGCGAGACCTGCAGGGCCGATGTCTCCACCTCGACGAAGTCGCGGCGGGCGAACCAGTCGCGCATCCCGGCGGCAATGGCATTGCGCAGGATCAGCCGTGGCCGGCGGTCGGCGTGGACATGCGGCGTCCACCACGGCGAGGCGGCGGTCATCGGCTTCAGGGGAATTGCACAGAGGGCTGGCGATTGCGGCCAAGATGCGCTAGGCCGCACGCAACGGCCTCTCCAGCCGATTTGCGCCAACAAATTTTATCAGGATGGAAACCCGTGAAGGTCATCGCCAGCTCCTTACGCAAAGGCAACGTCGTCGAAAAGGACGGCAAGCTTTATGTGATCCTCTTTGCCGAAAACATTCATCCTGGCAAGGGTACGCCGGTCACCCAGCTCGACATGCGGCGTATCTCCGACGGGGTAAAGGTTTCCGAGCGTTACCGCACCACCGAGCAGGTCGAGCGCGCCTATGTCGAGGAGCGCGAGCACACGTTCCTCTACCGTGACGGCGAAGGCTTTCACTTCATGAATCCGGAGAGCTACGACCAGGTCGCGGTGCCGGAAAGCGTGATCGGCGACATGGCGCCCTATCTGGTGGAAGGCATGCCGGTGCAGATCTCGCAATACAACAACATCGCCATCTCGCTGGTACTGCCGCAGCGCGCCACTTTCGAGGTGGTCGAGACCGAGCCGGTGACCAAGGGCCAGACGGCGTCCTCGTCCTACAAGCCGGCAACGCTGTCCAACGGCGTGCGTACCCTGGTGCCGCCACACATCAGCGCCGGCACCCGCGTGGTGGTGATGACGGCCGATGGCGCCTATGTCGAGCGCGCGAAGGATTGAGGCGCGAAGTCTGACACGCCTCGCCGAAAGCGTCGCGGCGGCCGGTCATCGTCTACCGCTTTGTGCCAGGGGCTTTCGAGCATTGGGACGCTGCACGCAGACCGAAGCGTCAACGCCCTGCCAGTTCTTTCCTATTGTACGACGCCAGCGGGCAATCTCTGAGCCTCGAGCAACGCCGACCGTCCCTTTCGCCAGGTGCCAGGTGGAATGCCGACGAACTTTTTGAAGGCGCGATTGAAGGCGGCTTCCGACTCGTAGCCGACCTCGGCACCCGCTTGCGCGATGCTCATTTCGGGCCGTTCGAGCAAGCGTCCTGCCAGTTGCAGACGCCAGCGAGCAAGATAATGCATGGGGGAGACCTCGACATAGTGGGTAAAGCGGCTCGCAAACGCCGTGCGCGAGAGCCCTACTTCGCGGGCGAGCCGGTCCAATGTCCATTCCTCCCTTGGGCGAGCGTGGATGAGCCGGAGCGCCTCGCCGACGTGTGGATCCCGTAGGCCTGACAGCCAGCCGCGCGAATCGTCGGGGAGGGTCTCGAGATGGCGGCGGATGATCTCGACAAACATCAGCTCGCTCAGCTTGGCGAGTATCGTTTCACAGCCCGCCCGCCCACTGCCGCCTTCGGCCAGCGCCAGCCGAAAAAGGTCGATAACCCAACTGCTTCCATCGGCGGGCTTGCGGGCACACAGGATGGCCGGCAATGCGGCCAGGAGAGGATTGAAGGGACGCGCATCGCAGCCAAGATACCCGCAAATGAATCGGGTCCGCTCGTCTCCGCCGCCACCATGGATCACCGCGAACGGCAGGCTCTCGTCTATCGGCCGATAATACATCGCCATATTGGGTTCGCCCCGCGCCCCCGGCGAGGAGCTCAACACGTTCGGAACACCACCGGGGAAGACAACGACATCACCGGCGTTGACGAGCACCGGCGGCACCGAATCGTCTCCCAGCGCGGCCCAGCACGAGCCCGACATCACGGCATGAAAAGAAATGATGTGCTCTGCCTCCGGCATGACGGCGGCGGCAATGTCGGCCGTGCCCGGCGACTCGCCAACCCAGGGAGAGCTGGCGTCGACGTCGAAATAGATCGCACCGGTGAGGCGAACGGCTCGGAGCACATCGGAAAGGACATCCATGCACTGCACCTCCGGAAACGATCGGCTACTCCCTTTGACAACGAGTTTTTCGGTCAGGCATCGAACTATCCGGCAATATGGCCGCCCGGGCAACCATCCATCTGGTCTAATCCTACTCTGAACGATCGGGCAACAGAAATGGACGATGTGACATTTGCGGGAACAGCGGACGAGACTAGCGTTTCATCGACCGGCCGACAGGTCCAATAATAGGGAGGAATGTCATGAACGATGAAGACATCACCAAATTCGCAGCAAGCCTGCGAGGCGAAGTCATCCGCGCCGGCGACGCCCGCTATGACGAGGCCCGCAAGCTCTACAACGGCATGATCGACAAGCGGCCGCTGATCATCGCCCGCTGTGTCGACGTCGCCGACGTAATCACAGCGGTGAATTTCGGCCGCGACAACAATTTGCTGGTTGCGGTACGTGGCGGCGGCCATAACGGACCAGGATTGGGGAGCTGCGACGACGGTCTGGTGATCGACCTGTCGGCGATGAACGGCGTGCGCGTCGATCCGGATGCCCGCACGGCGCGAGTAGGCCCGGGCTGTACTCAGGGCGACCTCGACCATGCCACCCATGCCTTTGGCCTGGCCGTACCGGCGGGCATCATCTCGACCACCGGGGTCGCCGGACTGACGCTGAGCGGCGGCCATGGCTATCTGACGCGCAAATATGGCCTGACCATCGACAATCTGATCGAGGCCGATGTCGTGCTTGCCGATGGAAGCTTCGTCACCGCCAGCAAGGAGCGGAACCCCAACCTGTTCTGGGCGCTTCGCGGCGGCGGCGGCAATTTCGGCATCGTCACCAGCTTTGTGTTCAAGCTCCACCAGGTCAGCATGGTCTTTGCGGGGCCGATCGCATGGGATCAGCGCCACGCCCGCACCATCATGCAGCATTATCGCGAGTTCCTGCCGAACGCGCCCGAAGAACTCGGGATCTTTCTCGGGCTCAAGACCGTCCTCTCGAGCGCACCCTTCCCGGAAGAGTTTTGGGGAAAGCGGATGTGTCTGCTGATGTGCTGCTACAACGGCCCGGAGGAAAAGGGCAGAGAGGCGCTGGCCCCGCTGCTCGATGCGCTGCCCGCGCCCTGGTTCAACTGGATGGGAACGATGCCCTATCCCGCGGTGCAGAGCATGTTCGATGGGCTCTACCCAAAGGGAATGCAGTGGTACTGGCGGGGCGATTTCGTCAAGACGCTGTCCGACGAGGCGATCGACGCCCATCTCAAGCAGGCGGCGAAGACGCCGAGCGAGCTATCGCTCATGCACCTCTACCCGATCGATGGTGCGGTCCATCGCGTCGGCAAAGACGAGACACCCTGGAATTACCGTGATGCGACCTGGTCGATGGTCATCGCCGGGATCGATCCGGACCCACAGAAAGCGGGGCCGGTGACGCGCTGGACCAAGGCCTACTGGGAGGCCGTGCATCCGTTCGATCTGGGCGGCGCCTACCTGAACTTCATGATGGATGACGAGGGCGATGCAAGGCTCAAGGCGGCTTATGGCGACAACTATGAGCGCCTGGCTACGCTGAAGAAGAAATACGACCCGAACAACCTCTTCCGGGTGAACCAAAACATTCGACCGGCTGCTTGACGGCGGCCCTCGTCAGGCCGGCAAGCGTACCGGCCGGCCCAGCTAAGGCTCGGCCGGTACGATAGCTGCCGGTCAGGACGCTCTGATCCAGACCAGCATCTCGCCGGAATCGTGGTGTCCCAGGCGACATACGGCACGGTGACTTTTGCTGCCTCGACCGCCGGTGATTTTCAAACGCCTCTTTCCTGTCAATAGCCGACAGCGTGACGACGTCGCCGGGCACGTTCGAGAGCTGACTACATTTGAAACCAGGCCAGACGACCGCCGAATGGCGTCCAATGAGCCATGCCGGGCTGCTTTTCAGGCTACCCCGCGCTTCTGATCGTAGTGGGCCGCGTACTGTCCATGCACAAGTCCGGACCTGTTTGGCGACACCATCATGACTGGATCGTTCGCACATGATCGACAAAATGACCCGGAAATGACCGAGATACAAAGCTTTCCTTCAGTTGTGCATCAATAAGCCGCGACAATTTTTTAGCCAATCTTTAGGCAAATTCTCAGGTTTATCGACAGACAGCAGACAATTCGGCAAAACGGTCTTTGCTGGATTTATGTGGATGGGCAATGCATCCCTACTTGACACCGGGACAAGCTGAAGAGCTATGCTGAACATGGGTCGCAAGTTTGCGCGGAGGGAATCTGTTCATGGATTTCATCGAGAGTTGGTTTGGTATTTCACCTGACGGCGGCGACGGATCGACCGAAGCTCTCTACATACTTGCCGTTGTCGCAATATTGGCGCTCGCATTTCACAAGCGCATCGTGCAGTTCGCGCGCGGTTTCTTCGCGCGGAAATAGCCCGCGTACCGTTCGAGCCCAGCTTTATTCGTCTGACCAGAGTACAAACGGCACCAGTCGTCTGACGCTCCAATACACTGTTGCCGCGCGAATCCCGTTGTTATCAGAGCGTTGCCCTGCGTTAGCTTCAGAGGGGAAGTCGATGCGAGGAATAGCGGCAATCCTGCGAGCATTGTTCTCCGCCTGGATTCCGGCACTGATCGAGATGGCTCGCCGTTTCTGTCGCCGGTGGCGGCTAGGGGGCGACCGCCGGGTCGACCAGAAAGGGTCCCGGGCGCATTGCGTACCGATCGATCACCCTGCTTTCTGCCGGCCTGACCCGCTGATCTACGATCAGTATTATCTGATCGGCCTTGGTCTCGCGGTCACCTGGGATAATCCCGATATCGAGCTACGCCAGGGTGGTGTGCCCGTTCCCGCCGGCAGGTTGCAGGCGGACACCGACTACGAGGTGCGGGTTCGCGTATGAAACGCCTCCCCGGATGCCGTCGTCGTCAAGATGCCGGTCCATCTGTCCTATCTGTCGTTTGGCATCGGAACCGTGTCGAATCCGATAGCCACGAGGCCGGTCTCGGTCGGGGTGATCGGATCCGCCAGCCAGCCTGGGTTCGTCTCCTTCGACTGGCATACGCCGCAGCAAGCAGGTCACTATTGCCTGCAAGCTTTGCTCGACCCGGCCGATGACGCCAACTTCGCCAACAATCTCGGGCAAGAAAATACCGATGTCGGACTGGCGCAGTCGCCAGCAACATTTCAATTCGAGTTGCGCAACGCTACCCGTCGGCCGCATCGGTACCGGTTCACCGTCGATGCCTACACCATTCCGCCGCTCGGCCCCTGTCGCGACGACCGGCAGCCAACGGAAGAGACCGCCAAGGCGGAGCAAAAGCGCCGGCTGGCGGCACACTTGCCGTCGGCTCATCCCCTGCCGCCGGGCTGGAAGGTCGAGATTTCGCCTGACCTGCCGTCGCTGGCGCCGGGCGAACAGGTGACGATCACGGCGGTCGCTACGCCGCCGGACGGCTGGACCGGCCGGCAAGCCCTCAATCTGAATGCATTTGACGAGGGTGACCGCGCCAGCGGCGGCGTCACCTTGACCGTCCTCAGCAGCTTGGAGCCGTGATGGCCACCGACGACAAATCCTGGACCAAGTGCACGACCGCCGACGAGGTGATTTCGGTCAACCAGTACATCAGCGCGGCGATTACCAGCGGCATATTCGCAGCCGTGATGGTCGTGGTGGTGGTCGCGATGGGCGAGCCGTGGTGCATACCGATCGCGCTGGTGGTGACTGAGATTGTGTGGATTCTCGCTTATTGCGACTGGTGGCTCAACAAACGGCTGGTTTGCCTCGGCGAGCCGGTGAGTATCGTCGGCATGGTCATCAGCATCGAGCCGCCGTCGGAGAAGACCTGGCCAGGAAGCCTGGACTCCGACTACAGCCTCAATTTGCTGCTGCCGAACAACCCGGTGGGCGTCTCCCAGGCCGTTGCCGCCGCCAGTGCCCCGTTCGGCTATCTGATGGCCGAAAACGCAATCACCTCCTCGCACGGCTTTCTGTTCACTGGGAACCCGGCGGAGGACAAGGTGACCGGAGTAAAGTCAGAGGCGCTGCATGTGGAGTTCGAAGGGGCATCGATCCATGACCTGCAGACCGTCAACATCCTCGCCCTGATCGCCGCCCTGGCAGCGCTGGCGCTATGCATGTCGGGCGTCGGCGTGGTCGTCGCCTACGTATTGGCGCTTCTCGCCTTGCTCGCTTCGCTGCTCGGCGCGGCCTTCAGCAGTTCGGACACCGCTAGTCCGAGCGATGCCGGCCTGCCCAGCATCGAGACCAACAAAGGCGATGGAACCGGAGCGACAATCCTGGGGGTGACCGGCCGGTGGGTCTATGATGCCGGACACATCCACGACAGCTTTCATGAAGGCCACAACGAACTGCATCCGGTCCAACAGGCCCAGATTCTGGGACGGCCATGGGACGGCGACTGGCCCGACGATATCGACGAAATCGTTCGGGGCTACCAGGACGGCTACGCGCAGTCCCAGGATCCGCTCACCAAGGCGCAACAGGCCCGGCCCGGCTCCCGGTGGTCGGTCCATCCCTATGTTGACGGCTGCAACGACACCGTCCGGCCAGATCAGCCTCCGCACTAAGCCAGTCAAGCTGTTGGACACGATAGTTCGAATCCCGATACCGCGCTGGTGTACTCGGCCCTTGAGAATCCTTCAGCCTTCGGCAACATGGCGGCAAGGCTGAGAGCATGAGGATGAGCAAGGTCATTTCCGCCGCATCACGGCGTTCGCCGCGCAAGACACCGATGGCGCTGACCGAGGCGCTGGTCGCCCGCACCTTGCGTGCGGTCGAGGATGCCGGGCCGACGCCGGGCATGGTCTATATGACCGATGCCGATTACGCGCGCATTCGCGACGAGGTGCTAGCCGGCGCGCCGGCCGGGCCGGTGAAGCTGTTCGCCTATGGTTCGCTGCTGTGGAAGCCGGCCGGCGAGGTCAGGGGTGGCGAACGGGCCGTGGCGACGGGCTGGCACCGTTCGTTCTGTTTTACGGTGCAACGCTTCAGGGGCACCGTCGAGCAGCCCGGCCTGATGATGGCGCTCGACCGCGGCGGCCAATGTCAGGGCATGGTGTTCGAGGTCGCCGAGCCAGTGGGGGCCAATCTCGAAACGCTGCTGCGACGTGAGATGACCATCCTGCCGGCCGTCAACGTGCCGCGCTGGCTGCAGGTCAGGACGGGCGACGGCACGGGCCAAGCGCTTGGTTTCGTTGTCGATCCCGCCAATCCGCGCTATGCCGGCAAGCTCGAAAAGCGAGCGATAGCGGCGACCCTGGCCACGGCCGTCGGCCATTGGGGTTCGGGCGCCGAATATCTGTTCGAGACCATTCGCCATCTCGACGCCTGCGGCATCCGCGACCGCAATCTCTGGCAGTTGCAGGAACTTGTGGCCGAGGAGATCGGTCGGGCGCTGCGGTCGGGCTTCATTCGTCCCTGAGCCAGACCAGCATCTCGCCGGGGTCGCGGTTGTCCCAGGCGAAATACGGCACGGCGGTGATTTTCGCGTCCTCGACCGCCGGCGGTTCGGTGCGGTAGAGCCCCTCTTCCCAGTTTTCGAAAGCCTCCTTTTTGGCAATCGCCGAAAGTATCACGACGCCGCCCAGAAGGTTCGGCTGCTGACGCGCCTCGATGTCGGCCGTTCGCGGCAGAGCGATGCGGTGCAGCTGGCTGGAATTGTCGGTCTCCTCGACGCAATAGATCAGCGGGCCGCGCGCCAGTGCGACACGGCCGATATCCTGCCGCACCTGTGGATCGGCGTAGAGGCGGTCGACGGCCATTTCGAGGTCGAGCTCGACGCGGTCGCCCTTGCGCCATTCGCGGCGGATCGCGGCATAGCCGTCGCTGCTGATGGCAGCCAGATCGACATCGGCGCCGTTGACCTTGAGCGCTGCCTTGCGGCACCAGGCCGGCAAGCGCAGGTGCAAAGTGAACTCGGTCGGAGCTTCCGGTTCGACAGAGATCGAGACCGCGCCGTCCCATGGATAATTACTGGTCTGGGTGAGCTCTATTTGCCGGCCCGCGATATCGAAACGAGCCGTGCCGTTTCCATAAAGATGGACGGCGAGTGCGTCGTCCGACAGGCCGTAGAAATAGCTGCCGATCGAGGCGACCATGCGCCCGACATTGGGCGGGCAGCACGGGCAGCGGTGCCATTTCCAGCGGTGGTGGGCGCCGCGGCTTTCGAGCGGATTTTCGTAGAAGAACAGCGAGCCGTCGAGCGACAGGCCGGAGATCGAGCCGTTGTAGAGCGCCCGCTCCATGATGTCGGCGTAGCGCGCGTTGGGGCCCATGCCGAGCATGCGGCTTGCCCAGAACACCAGGCCGACCGAAGCACAGGTTTCGGCATAGGCGGTGTCGTTGGGCAGGTCGTAATCGGCAGTGAAACCCTCATTGTGCGAGGACGGCCCGAGGCCGCCGGTGACGTAGAGGTTCTTGGTCATGAGGTCGTCCCACAGCCGGTCGAGCGCCACCCGCAGCGTGTCGTCGCCATATTCGGTGGCGATGTCGGCCATCCCCGAATAGAGGTACATCGCCCGCACCGCATGGCCGACGACCTTGTCCTGTTCGCGCACCGGCTTGTGCGACTGGTTGTATTCGTAAGTCTTGAAATGATAGGCCTTGGGGTCGGCGCCGCGTGCTCGCGCCTCCTCGTCGAAATAATGCGGCTGCTGGCCGCGCTGATCGATGAAATATTTGGCAAGCTCCATGTATTTGCGCTCGCCCGTCACCCGTGCCAGCTTGACCAGCGCCAGCTCGATCTCCTCATGGCCGCAATAGCCCTTCTTCTTGCCGGGCTCGGGACCGAACGTTTCGGCGATGTGATCGACATAGCGGCACATGATGTCGAGCAGCTTGCGTTTTCCCGTGGCCTGGTAATAGGCGACCGCGCCTTCGATCAGGTGGCCGGCGCAATAGAGCTCGTGGCAATCGCGCAGATTGGTCCAGCGCAGGCCGGGCTGGATGCGCTGGTACCAGCTCGACAGATAGCCGTCGGGCTGCTGCAGCTTGCCGTACATGTCGATGACTGCGTCGATCTTCTTCTCCAGCTCGTCGTTGCGGCGGCGGTAGAGCGAATAGGCGGCGGTCTCGATGGTCTTGCCCCAATCCGAGTCCCAGAACATCTGCGTCGTCACCGTCGATCCGGTGAACTCGTTACCGGCGGTGGCCGCCTCGTCCGGCGAAGGTGAGTGGAACGGAATAACGACGCCGGGCGACGGCCGGTCGGGGTCGATCTGCTCCAGCATGCGCGCCTCGACGCAGCGGTCATAGAGGATGCCGGCGGTTTTTGAGGCGACGGCATCGACGCGGTCGCCCCAGAAGCCGCGCACATCGACCTGCGGCACCGGCAGCGGGCGGAAGGCGAGTTTTGGCTTGCCGGGCTCGGCAGCCGGCTTGGTGGACAGCGATGCGGTCATCAATTTACTCCGGTTCGGTTCGATTGGTCACTTCACGGCCCCTGCCATGAGGCCGCGGATGTAGAAGCGCTGCAGCAGCAGGAAGAGCACCAGGCACGGCACCATCATCACGGTGACGCCAGCCTGCACGGCGCCCCAGTCGATGGCGCCGAAGCGGCCGGACTGCAGCGCGGTCATCATGATCGGCAGCGTGAATTTGGACTGGTCTGTCATCAGCACAAGCGCCGCCAGAAACTCGTTCCAGGCGCCGAGGAAGGCGAACAGCGCGATGGTGACGATGCCCGGCCAGACCAGCGGCAGCATCACTCTGAGCAGCATGGTGACGTTGTTAGCGCCGTCCATGCGCGCGGCCTCCTCGATCTCGCGCGGCACCGCATCGAAGGCGTTGCGCATCATGAAGATCGAGAACGGCAGCTGCAGCGTGACGTAGACGCAGACCAGCCCGGTCAGCGTGTTGTGCAGGCCGATTTTTGTCAGCACCAGGAAGATCGGCGTCAGGATCGACTGGAACGGGATCATGATCGTCGACAGGATGACGACGAAGAGCAGGTTCTTCAGCGGAAAGCGGAAGCGCGAGAAACCGTAGCCGGCGAGCACGCTGACGATCACCGACAGCACCACCGTCATGACCGAGACATAGATGCTGTTTTGCGCCGGCAGCCAGAGGCCGTCACCAAAGGTGTTGAGCGTGGCGTAGTTCTCGAGCGAAAAACCCGTCGTCGGCCACGGCGGCAGCGGCGGCTGGCGCGCCTCCTGCGCCGGCTTGAAGGCCGAAAGCACCGTCCAGGCGATCGGCGCCAGGAACAGTAGGGATGCGATGATGCCGGTCGAGTGCTCGGCGATCTGCATGCCGATGCGGCGTTTGCGGCTCCTTGCCTGCGCCATCAGTCGACCCCCTCGGGATTGCGCAGCAGTCGCAGCTGGATGAGGCTGAGCGCCACCAGGATGACCAGCAGGACCATCGAAAGTGCTGCGCCATAGCCGAGCTTGAACGACACGAAGGACTGGTTGAAGATCCAGTAGACGGCGGTCAGCGTCTGGTTGCGCGGGCCGCCGCGCAGGATGATGTAGAACTGGTCGAAGGCGAGGATCGAGCCGGCCACCGACAGGATCAGCGCCAGCGCCAGCGTGCGGCGCATCAAGGGCAAGGTAATCGCCCGGAACCGCGCGAATGGCCCTGCCCCGTCGATCATCGCCGCCTCCTGCAGGTCCGGCGGGATCGATTGCAGGCCGGTCATCAGGATGATCATGGTGAAGCCCGCCACCTTCCACACGACCATGGCGATGATCGACCAGAAGGCCGGCTGGAAGGTCGCCAGCAGGTTGAATTTCTTCTCGGTCAGGCCGAGCTCGAAAGCGGCCGGGCTGAACAGGCCGGAATCGACATTGAGCAGCCATGACCACAAAAGGCTCGCCGAGGCGAAGCCGATGACCGCCGGCATGAAGAAGGACGTGCGGTAGAAGCCGGTCAGCTGCCGCGGCCTTTCGATGAACAGCGCCAGCGGAAAGGCGACGGCGAAGATCGCGATCGTCACCACCACCGTGTAATAGCCGGTGAACTTCAGCGCGTTCCAGAAGCGGGTGTCGCGCAGGATCGCCCAGTAATTGTCGAGGCCGATGAAGCTATGCGCGCCCATCAGCGGCCAGTTGTGCAGCGACATCCAGGCGGTCATGCAAAGCGGCACGATGAAGAAGACGACGACCAGGGCGACGGCCGGCGCGACATAGAGCAGGCCGATCCACTGCCGGCGGCCGGCGCCGACCAGTTTGTATGCGCGCGCTGGCGCGGAGATTGCTGTGATGGTGGTCATGCCGTGGTCTTCCGTTAGCGCTACGTCCCCCTCCCCCTTGAGGGGAGGGTCCGGCCGAAGGCCGGGGGTGGGGTCCTCCGCGAAGCGCGCCGACGGTTCTTTCTGTCGGCGCGTTTCACGGAGGACCCCACCCGGACCTTCGGTCCGACCTCCCCTCGAGGGGGAGGTGGGCGCCGGCGCTTTACTTCTGCGGCGCCGAATCGATGATCGACTGCATGGTCTCCTGCGCGTTGGCGATGGCGCCGTCGACGTCTTCACCGAAGAAGACCTCGTTCATCATCTGGTTCCACGGACCGTTGGCCGAGTTGATCAGATCGTTGAACACCACCGAATAGGGCGTGCGGCCCTTGGCCATGGCTTCGGCGGCGACCTTGTAGCGCGGGTCGAGGTCTTTCAGCGCCTCATTGGCGATGTCGCCGCGCACCGGAAGGCTGCCGTATTTCGCCAGGATCGTCTGGCCCTCGAGCGAATAGGCGAAGTCGAGGAACTCCTTCACCACCGCGACCTTGGTGGTGCCCTTGGTGACGACGAAATTATCGCCGCCGGCAAACGACGACCAGCTGCCATCCTTGCCGGGAAGGAAGGTGATGCCGTAGTCGATGTCGGGATATTGCGTGTTGAGCGCGCCGATGGCGAAGGCGCCGGACGGCGAGATGCCGATATTGCCGGTGGCGAAGGCGGCAAAGAAGTTGGAGCCGGTGTCGGTCTGCGCGCCTGAAGGCACCAGGTCCTTCTTGACCATCGAACGGTAGAGGTCGATGGCGCCGCGCATCTGCGGCGTGTCCAGCGTCGCCTTCGAGCCGTCCTCGGTCAGGATGTCGCCGCCCGAGGCCCAGATCAGCGGCGTGAAGGTGAAGATGTTGCAGCCGCCGCAATTGCCGGAGAAGTAGAAGCCCTTGATGTCGCCGCCGAGCGCATTGACCTTTTCGGCGTCGGCTTCGATTTCGGCCCAGTTGGTCGGGCCCTTTTCCGGGTCGAGCCCGGCCTGCTTGAACAGCTTCTTGTTCCAGATCAGTACCGAGGAATCCGCCGAGAACGGCAGCCCGTAGATGCGGCCTTTATAGGTGCCGGTCTTGACATGCGCCGGCGACAGGCTGGCGAAATAGGGCAGCGATTTCGCCCAGTCGGTGATGTCTTCGAGCTGGCCGGCGGCGGCGAAGGACGGCGTGTAGATCAGGTCGAGCGACAGCGCATCGGGTGCCGTGCCGCCGGCGGCGGCAGCGCCATATTTCGGGATGATTTCGGCGTTGGGGATGATGTCGAGCTTGATCTGGTTCTGATGCCCCTTGTTGAAGGCATCGACGACGCGCGGCATGAAGTTCGAGCCGTCGGCGCGCACCCAGATGTTGGCGGTGTCGGCGGCGGCCGAGCCGACTGTCGCCAGCGTGCCCAAAATGCTCGCGGCGATGGCGAGCCCGGTAATGGTGGTTCTCATGCTTCTCCTCCACATGGTTCTAATTTAGCCGCGCCCCCAAGCGGGTGACTATCGACACGGCCCGTTTCGTTCAGCCGTCCGGCGGACGGCCGCATGACTGACGCACCACCAGCCGGCACGGCAGTTTTCTGATGCCCGGCTCGGCGGGTTCGCCGCCGACGAGCGAAAGCAAGGCAAGGCCGGCCTCGCGGCCAAGTGCTGAAAGGTTCATGTCGACCGAGGTCAGCGGCGGCCGGGTCGCCTCGGCGACGATCTGCCAATTGTCGAAGCCGATGACGCCGACCTCGTCCGGCACGCCGATACCGCGCTCGCGCAAGGCATCGATGACGCCGCGCGCGATCTGGTCGTTGCCGCAGAAGACGGCATCGGGCTTTTCGCGCGTGCCGTCGAACCCCTCGCCGTCGAACAGTTTTCTGACCGCCTCGTGCCCCCAGGCCTCCGACCACGGGCCGAGCAGCGGCTCCATGACCGGCAGGCCGTTCTCGGCCAGCACCGCGCGATAGGCCTCGGCGCGGGCATGCACCACGGCAAAGCTCGCGGGACCGCTGACATGGGCGATGCGCCGCCGCCCGAGCCGGCAAAAGTGCTCGACCGCCAGCCGCGCCCCGCCGGCATCGTCAGAGACGAAGGCGATGGCGCCGGGATCGGGCTGGGTGAAGGCGTAGATCGCCGGAATGCCGAGATTGGCGAGGTCGACCGGCAGATGGCGGTCGATGCGCTTGCCGGTGGCGATGATGCCGTCGACGCGCTTGTCGAGCATGGCATCGACATGCAGCTGGGCAAGGCGCGGGTCGTCCTCGACATTGCACAGGAACACCGAGACGCCGGCATCGACCAGCGCATCGGAAACGCCGGCCATCAGCGGCAGCGAAAAGCGGCCATAGGTGTCGTTGGTCAACAGGCCGACGGTAAAGGAGCGCCGCCGCAACAGGCTCTGCGCCAGGCTGTTCGGGCGAAAGCCAAGCCGCTGCGCCGTCTCGCGAATCCGGGTCCGCGTCTCGGCCGTCATCCGCCCCTGCCCGTTGAGGGCCTTGGACGCCGTGGCGACGCTGACGCCGGCGAGTGCTGCCACCTCACGCAGGGTGACGGGCTGCTTAGCGGGCGTTGGCTGGACGTCGGACGCCATGATTCGGATATCGATCCTCCCAGGTGGGAAAAGCTTTTCTCTTATGGGCCTCCGGGGTGCTGAATGGTGAGGTCAGCGGATGCGGGGCGATTTGGGAAAAGGTTTTCTCAGAGGGAGATTAGGGAAAGGTGTGAGGGATGGCAAGGGGGAATGGCGGGGTGGCCGGTGGCTTCCCCCAGATCGAACTCTGGTGCTACTGCATTTCCGAGCGCGACGCATCGGTTTCGAAAGCTTGTCGATCACGCAGCTTTCTTGGCCTCAAGTCTAAACTTATGGCGGGCTAGTTGAAGCAACACGTCGCCATTCTGAATGGTTGCCTTCGCCGCCATGGCTGTCGCAGTGAACTCAGAGGCGTCGTCAAATAATTCAGCAATATCCTTGCAAAGGTCGGACGAAAAGTCCGCTGCATCCGAGTTCTCCTGGTGCCTTTTGTCTTCGACAATTGCTTGGAGCTTGGTCAATTTTTCGGTGCATTTTCGCCATTTTGCGCGCCGCTCGTCACATAAGATTTCGCTGTCCAAACCGTAAGTAGGAACCGTAGAATTCACTCGGGACACTGCACTTGAATCGTCGGGCTTTGAACAAACCGGCTCTCCTTGGTCTGAGAACGTCAGCAAATCCGGGTCGCTCAAGACCGTAGGGTCGAGCAGCAGCGGCCGTTCCGCGTTGCAGGATACCGCCCACGTCGAAGCGCGGGAGGCCTCATTTTCAAGGGGGAATTTGTCGAGCTTTTTTCGATTTGGCTTACCACCACAAAGGCGAAAATTTTTCCATTCAAACGCCAGCCATGGATAGATTTTCTTCGGCCGATAGTGGTCTACCTCGAAATATGAAACTTTCTCCCGAGCCTCGCTATACCAACATTTCCCATTATTGGCGCTGTCAAGAACTGGCTTCAGCTCAGACCAAATGGCAGCTTTGCCGTTGATAAATTTCCGTCTCTCGCCCGGATCAGCGATCTCGAACGCCTGCTTAAGAGCCGCGGCTGCTTTTTCGGCCCATTTTCCTTCAATTTTGGAAATGTCAAGGTAAACGTACTTCAATTTAGCTTCTCAATGAGTTTCTTGATATAAACAGCCTGATCGACAAGTTCCTGTGGAGTGTACGAGCGCTTGCGTTCAATTTCTAATTCGTGCCTGGCCCTCAAATAGGCGTCGTAATCCGGGTCACGGCTCTGATATGCTAGGCCAAACGCGTCCAACTTTTTGTTAATGAGCCGCAGCTGCCCCTCAATGTCTACATCCTTCTGCATTGCTAAGAGGACGTTGCGTTTATCGATCCATCCCTGCGTCTCAGGATCAAGCGTCGTTCTCATCCCAAATATCTGACGCAACACACCTGCCATTCCGAGACCCTGCGGATCAACTGGTGGATGGTCGACCTCTGTCTTGCCGGTTTCGCGATTCTTATAGACGATCTGAACATCCTCTCGTTTTAGACCGGCGATTGTCAGAGGATCATGGCTGGTTAAAATGAACTGGCAATTTGAGATATTACCCCCCTGCTCCTTGATCGTGCGAAGGAAGTCCCACTTCCAAGCCGGGTTCAAATGCGTGTCCGGCTCATCTAGCAGAAAAAGGGTCTCTTCGCCGTGGGTAAGGTACAGCAGGCCGACAATGGTGAGGAGCTGTTTCTCGCCGTCACTGATCTCCTTAGAGGAGATTTCCTGTTTCACGCCATTGCGCGTAACCCAAACTTGCGCGTCATCCAAAATATCGAGAACCGCTAGGGCTTCTAGCAAAGCGAAGAACCGCTGTTCATTCATCTCACTGCCGTAGGCCCGAGACAAAGACTGTTCATCGGAGAAGAACAGAAATATTTTATCCGTTTTGGCCGGCTCAGACTCGGGTTCGCGGTCGTCGCGAGGATCATCATTCTCGATGCTAGCGACAAAGGGAGCCAGCGCGGCTTTCCAAAGTGCCAACAAGAACTCTCCGGCTTCATTATCCAGAGATCTTGTCACATCCCACGGGAACGCATTGGCCGAACCTGGTTCAGCAGGCAATACAAACCAATCTGGCCGCTTGAGCGTGATCAGGGCGCTGTCAAACCCGTCGATCGACAGCTCCGACTTGAGAAAGCTTTGCAGACCCGCCTTGCCAGACGCAAAATAGGAAAGCAGCACCAGCGGCGCGTTTTTTAAATGTCCGTAGAAAAACCGGCGCATGGTGCCCGGCAACGTGAAGCGGCCTTTTGCCAAATCCGGCTCATCCTCCTCGATCTCGGTCCTTTCCGCGATCGAGAGGCGTGCGTCATGGAAAATGTTGCTCTCATCACGCATGAAGATGCGCTGCAGATTTTGCCGAGTACCAGAGTAGTAGCCGAAGATGTTGGCAGGCAGGTATGACTGTCCATCGTAGAACTCGTCCATTGAAATTTTTCTTTGCCTCCTCTCCCCGACATGTTTCACACTAACTGAAGTGCGCCTGCCGGATTTGGCGCTTCGGCTATGCTCTATTGAGATCGTGGCCGAGCGGATTTGGTAGCGAAGCTCATATGCGAAAAGTGTCTCTTCTCGAAAGGCCAAATCGCGAAAAATAGTAGCGATGACTTCCAGAAGGTTCGATTTCCCTGAACCATTTTGACCAACCAGCACCACAGCATCACCAGCTGAGGAGAAGTCGACGGTGACGTCCTCTAGATTTTTAAAACCGCGGACAGTCAGCTTTCTATTTTCACGCCGCTTCAAGCTCGCTGCTAACCGATTCTCGAATAGACTTCGCCTTCATCTCAAAGCGCAACTGCTTGTAGAACTCGTCAATCGACATTCCGCTTTGCCGCCATAGCTTTTCGGGAGGCATATTCCCTTCTTCTTTCAGCAAGCCCGTAAGGTGGTCATTACTCACATCATTTCGCGTTTTTTCCATGCTCCCCGCGCTCTCGTATAGTTTTCGTGCTTTTTGAGTCGAAATGAGGTTGTCTCGTACTTCTCCGTTAGGACCTGATGGCTTTTGTGATCTTGTTTCGATCCGTTCATCAGCTATTCGCTCCAGCAACACGGAAGCGGGCTCATCACCCGGGTCTTGAGGCACCAACCCCCCCTTCACGGCCTTGGCGAGAATGGCTTGGTCTAGTCGATTTGTCAGCGCCAGCGCACACTTTGCCTCGGCGAGAACCTGATCAATTTTGGCGAACGCGGATTCGATCCGCAGAACAATCTCTCGCTGTTCTAGCAATTCCGGCAGTGGAAAAAAAAAGGCCTTAAGTTTGGATGCATTGATATTGGACTGGCTGACACCGTCGCTTTTGACTCTCCAGCAATATTTGCGACCCAGAGGGCTATTCAAGCAGTGGGTCAGGTAAAGAGGGTCTAGCCTAGGCTGACATATTACACGTATCAGATAACCGGCATATATAGCGGGCCGTTCATCCTGATACAAAGCAGTTTTTCCAACAAGGGCAGGACTGTTTGTTCGATTGAACAACACGTCGCCCTTCCGAAGGGCATACCTCTCAATTTCATTTTTGTCGGATGTGTATACCAAGCTGCTCCAGTCCAGGATGCCATTTTGAATATTCCCCATTCGGAGCACTGGAACGGTCCCATAGGGTAGAGACTTCGACGCTGATCCGTAGGAAAAATCTGTCGCGACTTCGCCAAGTTTGACCTCTTTTGCCGCAGGCAAGTTGTTTGCAGTCCGCCACTCGGCGGTAAGATTACCGCTGAAGGCCTTTTCTAGAAGTTTCTCCTTGAAGCGGGCGGCGAGTGCGCCAATGCGGGATAGCTCCTCACGGGCACGGGCGCTTTTAGCGGTCAAACCCTCAACTTTGCCGACTATTCGCCTTTGTTCCACAAGAGGTGGGACAGGTAACTCCAACAGTTTTAAACGACTGCTCGCGATTCGTTGCCGCGTCGATCCGCTCGCTTTTCCGGCAATTATTTGTCGAATATTCGGACTATTAATGGAATACATGACCCAGTTGGTGTCTATGTTGCCACCTTGTACGCGCCAAATTAGTATATCCACCGACGTGATCGCCTCTCGCCCAAGTCCTGGGAAAATGCATGCCCTGCCGAGTGGGTCAGGCATTCTGGCGATCAACAAATCACCCTTCTTCAAGAAAGTGCATCTTAGACGCCGCGCGGTGACTTCTGTTACAAATCTAGCGGATCGATTGCGGAAAAAACCGTCGCCTATATCGGCCAATTGTATCAGACGAACCTGACCGTTTGGGTCCTGATCTTTGCTTTCAATCCAGTCTCCGTCTGAGACCAATCCCCCAGTCCCCGAAAGTGTTTGCAGATTTGCAACAGCCCAGCCTGTTGGCAACTCGCTCATTCTTCCAACTCCTTTTCCGCAAGCTCCATTTGCAGTGATTGGATTTGCTCCAACGCAGTCTGGAGATGACCGAAAATGGCCGCAGCGATATCGTCTAACTCGATCAAGCCATCGTCCGGGGTATCATTCTCCTCTCGAAGCCAAGTGACATCGAGATTGTCGTTTCGATCGGCGATTTGTCGCCGACTGAATTTCCGGAAGCGGCCTCCCTCGCCTTCATCCTGCCGGTCTGCGTTGCCATCGGGATCGTCACCGTAAGCGGCAATGAATTCTTGAAAATGACCAGGCGTCAGTTGATTTGTTTTGCCGAATTGAGGCATTTGATTGCGGAGATCGTAAAACCAAACCTCCTTGGTTTCGTCAACTTTAATGCTGGCACGATTAGGCTTGGCGCCCTTTTGCAGAAAAATAACGTTTGTCTTGACCCCTTGGGCGTAGAAGATGCCGGTCGGTAGTCGAAGAATCGTGTGGACCTTGCATTCGCGCAGCATCTTGCTGCGCAGCGTCTGTCCTCGCCCGCCTTCGAACAGCACGTTGTCCGGAATGATGATTGCCGCTCGCCCTTCGGGTGCAAGATTGCGAATGCAATGTTCCACGAAGGGCAGTTGATAGGAGGAGACGTTTGCAGTTTCGACCAGATCGTCTCGGGTCGGTGCGCCACCCGCCGGACCGAAGGGCGGATTGGTCAAAATGAGGTTGGCAGGTTTCATACGTGCGCCTGCCGGAGACAGCGTATCACCGAGCTCCACATGCGCCGGCGACAGACCGTGCAAGAACAGATTCATCAGCAGGAGGCGGTAGGTAGCCGGCACATTTTCAAATCCATGAAAAGCTTGGGTCCGTTGGAATTCCTGTTTCTTCGTGTCGGCTAGTTCACGATAGTCGTCCGCGCGCGCGCGGATATAGCGATCCGCAGCGATCAGAAAACCGCCAGTACCGGAAGCGGGATCCTGGATGATCTCGCCGGGCTTCGGTTTCATCAATTTGACAATTACATCGATCAGTGCGCGAGGAGTGAAATATTGCCCGGCGCCTCGCTTGGTCTCTTCGGCGTTCTTCTGTAGCAAGCCTTCATACAGATCACCGAACTGGTCGCGCTCTTCGCTGAACCAGTGGAGCTTGTCGATAGCCTCGACAAGTGTTTTGAGATTGCCCGGCTCACGAAGAAAGGTGGATGAATTGGCAAAAATCGCTAGGACCATCCAAGGGAGAGGAGAGGCAGCGGCGTAGTCACCCGCAACTTTCTTATGATGTGTCTTCCGCTCCTTGCTAGCCTTTGCCGACAGGATTGTGGGACGAGCTACAATCTTGTCTTTGCCATTGATCCGGACTTCGGTGTTACCGAGCAAGGCCAGGGTCTCACGGTAGAGCTGGAGCCGATTGAGACCCTCAGTCCTCAATAGGTCAACCCACCGATGGCCAAGCGGGATGCTGCCTGCCTCCTGCCCGCGCTCCTGCATCATTTTCAGGAAGAGGAGATAGGTCAGCTCGGTCACATACTGTTGGTAGGTAATGCCATCTTTGCGCAATATAGTGCAGAGGCGCCATAGCTCCTGGACGACGTTTTGCGCGTTCATACCACTCCCCCCGAATCACCCGTGTCGGCGATCAGTTCGTGTAAAACATCCTGCCCTTGCGCACTGAACTTGTTTCCAATTTGGCTGATCTTTCCACGGTTAGCAAAGGCCCGTCGATCAAGAGCTGCGACATCCCTATTCGCATTTCATTTAACGCCTGGCCAACGCTTTGGCTCGCGTCGCTGGACGGCACTTTCAACACAGCAACGATTCTTTCCTGTGCACGCATACTGTTCACCCGCGCTTCGTAGGAGATCGCAGAGTTCGCCGAGTCGGACATGGGACCAAAGATTTATCGAAGCAGCGATCTGGCGCAAGCTTGGAGGATACAAAGTTTTTAGCAGCCCCGCACCTTCCCAGTCCTGCCACACCCCTGCACCCGGTTAGGATCCTACCTGATTGCACCAGACCCCGTCGTGCTTCAGCGCGCTGGTGGTGAACACCCTGTCGACGATATCGGGGATGTCGTTGCGTTGGAAGGCCGGCGGCCTGAGACCGGCGGCGTCGCCGGTGCGCTTGCCCGTGGCGATGATGGCGCTAGGTCAAGGGAGGCCGACGTTCGTCTCTGATATGTCTAAAACGACTAAGCGCCGCGCGTTTTTCACGCAGCGTGTCGCAGAAGCCCAACGCGCCATCCGTCCTCCGCCAGAAAGGAACCCGCGATGCCAAACTCATCGTCACCGAATTCATCAGCGTCGATGGCATCGCCGAGGTCGAGAAGCTGCCGAGCGTGACCTGGAACGATGAGATGCAGAAATTCAAGGACGACGAGCTGGCCGACAGCGGCGCCATGCTTTTGGGGCGCACGAGCTATGAGATCTTTGCCGGCTCGTGGCCCAAGGAGACCGGAGATTTTGCCGACCGGTTCAACGCGCTGCCGAAATATGTCGCCTCGACGCGCTTGACGCCGCGCGGATCCCTCCCGCGATTGATGCGATCGAGTTCGCAGCCACCCGGCGGAAGGCGGAAGGTTCTGATCCGCCCTTTCTTGCTGCTGCGGTAGAAGACGTCTTGATTCAGCCACAAGCCCAAATTGCTGGATTTGGCAGCCCAGGAAGGATAGGCTTGGTTTTTGGTTCAAGCGATGGAACAGAGACTAGCCGCAATTCTGGCTGCCGATATGGCGGGCTACAGTCGGCTAATGGAGGCCGACGAATCCGGCACGCTCGCACGCCTTCGGACCCATCGCATAGAACTGGTCGATCCCGCCATCGCGAAGAACAAGGGCCGGATCATCAAGACCACCGGAGACGGCATGCTCGTTGAGTTCCAGAGCGTGACCGATGCCGTGAAATGCGCCGTGGAAATCCAACAGCGCATGAAACGGCGCAATTCGGATGTGCCGCAAGAACGGCGTATCGAATTCAGGATCGGCATAAATCTCGGCGACATCATTTTCGACGATGAGGATATTTTCGGCGACGGCGTCAATATTGCCTCGCGCATCGAGCAACTCGCCGACGTCGGCGGTATCTGCGTGACCGCAGCGGTGGCGACCCAAATTGCCGACCGTCTCGAAATTGCCATGGAGGACCTGGGCGAGAAGACGTTAAAGAACATCAGCCGCCCGGTTCGCCTTTATCGCGTTGGGTTTGATAGTTCTGTCCTGCCGGAAGTCGAGGCGAAGCGATCCATCTCGAAACCTTCGATAGTGGTGCTGCCATTCACCAACATGAGCGGCGACCCCGAGCAGGAATTTTTCGCGGACGGACTGACCGAGGACATCATCACCGAACTGTCCCGCCACCATGAGCTGTTCGTCATCTCGCGCAATTCCAGCTTCGTCTACAAGAACCGCGCCGTGAATGTGCGCGAGGTGGCCGAGAAACTCACCGTCCAATACCTGGTGGAGGGAAGCGTCCGCAAGATCGGCGACAGGGTGCGCGTGACGGTTCAGCTCATCGACACGGCGAATGACGCTCATATTTGGGCAGACAAATATGACCGGAAGCTGGACGACATATTCGCGATTCAGGATGAGGTGACGGCGGCGATCGCAGCCACGCTGCCCGGTCGTGTCGAGGCGGCTCAGCGGGACCAGCTCGCGCGGGCGAAACCCGCAAACATGGCCGCGTATGAATGTGTGCTTGCTGCCAAGGTGCTGCATCACCGAAGCACGATTACGGATAATGAACGCGCGCAAACCTTGATAGAAAGGGCCGTCACGCTCGACCCCGATTATGCCCATGCCCATGCCTGGCGGGCCTGCATTCTTGGCCAGGCCTGGGTCCATAACTGGTGCGAAGACAGGGATGCCGTCTGGAACAACATCATGGCGGCGCTGGACAGGGCGCTGGCGCTGGACAACAACGATGCCGATGTCCATCGCATCCTCGCGGCAGTGAACGTGAACAACAATGAGCTGACCACAGCGCGCTACCATCAAGAGCGGGCGCTGGCCCTCAATCCCAATTACGACCTCGTGGTGGTGCAGCAAGGCGAGTTATTGACGTGGCTGGGGAGGCCGGAAGAGGGAATTGAATGGATCCGCAAGGCAATGCAGTTGAACCCGCACCACCCGGAGAGGTTCTGGAGCCATCTGGGAAAGGCGCATTTCGCCGCGCGCCAGTATGGCGAGGCGATCGAAGCTTTCATGCATCTGTCAACCATGGACTCGGCTCAGCACGCTTTCGCCGCTGCCTGCTACGGCTGGCTCGGCGACGAAATCGCGGCCGCGGCGCATCTAGGCAAGATCAGAACGCTCGATCCCCAATTCGACCTCGATTCATTCATCGCCACCCTGCACTTTGCCCAGGAGTCTGATGTGCAGCACGTCCGCGAAGGACTGCTGAAAGCCGGTATTGGCCACCTGTAGCCAGCCCGTAACTCGCACGATCGGCGATAACCTGGACCTTAGCCACGGCGAAATAGCTACGGCTCTCTTCTACCTTGCTGGGCTCATAGTAGATGATCCAGTCGCCGACGCATGCTTCGACGTGGCGCAGATACTGGTCAGGAAACTGGTATTGCGCAGCGGGGCGGTCATTGTAGATCGAATCTGAACAGGGAAAGCCCTCCCCCTGAAAAAGCGCCGCGCTAGTTGACGGTGCAGTTCGCACAAGACCCGCACGGCCGTCCGACAGAAGGAACCCGCCATGAGAAAACTCATCATCACCGAATTCATCAGCGTCGATGGCATTGCCGAGGTCGAGAAGCTGCCGAGCGTGGCCTGGAACGATGAGATGCAGAAATTCAAGGACGACGAGCTTGCCGACAGCGGCGCCATGCTGTTGGGGCGCACGACCTATGAGATCTTTGCCGGCTCGTGGCCCAAGGAGACCGGAGATTTCGCCGACCGGTTCAATGCGCTGCCGAAATATGTCGCCTCGACCAGCTTGCAGGCGCTCGACTGGCAGCCGGCCGAGCTGCTGCAGGGCGCGTTGCCGGAAGCGGTCAGAGGGCTGAAGCAAGGCAGCGGCGGCAACATCTATGTGCATGGCAGCCTCAGTGTCGCGCAGGAATTGCTGCGCCACGGCCTTGTCGACCGCATCCGCCTGCTCAGCTATCCCGGTGCCGTCGGCCAGGGCAAGCTGCTGTTCCCGCCCGGCGCACAATTGCCGCTCGAGCTGATTTCGGCCACGCAATTCAGCAACGGCGTGGTGGCGCTGGAGTATGCGGCTGGAATGGGGTGATGAGCCAATCTCCCCCCTTGAGGGGGAGATGCCCGGCAGGGCAGAGGGGGGCGTCTCGCGTAATGCGCCAACCCCCACCGACGCAAGAGGCAGGCCGCGCCCGGTCGAACCGACCCCCTCTGGCCTGCCGGCCATCTCCCCCTCAAGGGGGGAGATCGCAGCTTCGCCCATCAGCGCCCCCGCCCGCCTGCCTCCAGCTTCTGCTCGGCCGCGATCAGCATCTCGACAAACCTCGTCACCTTGGGCGGGCGGAAGCGGGCGGCGGGGTAGACTGTGTAGATGCCGCCGGAGGGCAGCCGCCACTCGGGCAGGATCTGCACCAGCCGCCCGGCGGCCAGTTCGTTCCGCACCAAAAAGTCCGGCAGCACCGACAGGCCGGCGCCGGCGCGGACCGCTGCCAGCACTGCCGGCGTTGCGTCGATCGAAATCGTTGCCTGCATGCGCACGGTCTGCTGCTCGTCATCGCCGCGCGAAAATTGCCATAGCAGCGGTTCGCGCAGCGCCATGTTGGCGACGAAGGGCAGCCCGGCGAGGTCTTGCGGTTCGCCGGCGGTGAACCGGCCTGCAAAGCCGGCGCCGCATACCATGAATTGTTGGAAGGTGCCGATGCGCCGGGCCTGCAGGCTGGAATCGGCCAGCCAGCCGACGCGGATGGCCACGTCGATGTGGCCGGAAACCAGGTCGATCGTCTCGTCGCCCAGCGTCAGCTCCACCCGGCAGGCGGGATAGCGCGCGCTGAAGGCGGCGACCACCGGCACCACCGCCGATGTGCCGTAGTCGTTGGACGCAGCGATGCGCAGCGTGCCGGTCGGCTCGGCGGCGGCCTGCGCGAGCTCGTCGAATGCATCCTCGGCCTGCTGCAGGACCTGCAGGCAGCGGGCATGGAACGTTCGGCCGGCCTCGGTCGGATGGACGCGCCGCGTCGTGCGGATCAGCAGCGTCGTTCCGACATCGCGCTCCAACCGCGCCACCTGCTGGCTGACCACCGCCTTGGTGATGCCCAGCCGCTCGGCGGCCCGCGTGAACGAGCCGGCATCGACCACCGCCGCGAAATAGGCCAGCCGGTTCAGGTTCATGCTTCGCTCATGGCGGAGGCAGTCTCATTGTCAGGCAATGGCATACATTACGTCTATTTTGTCGGCCTTCAATACGCATTCCGCTTTTGCCATCTTGCGGGCATCGAGGCCGCCGAATTCCGGATCCCAGGAGACATCCATGTTCACACGGAGAAGCATCATGAAAACCACCCTCGCCGCCGGCGCTGCCGCGGTCTTTGCTCCCGCCGGGCTTGGCCATGCGGCAGGCGGGCTTTCCTGGAAACATTTCCCCGCCGGGCAAAACGGCTTCTTCCGCGCCCCGGTGCTGGTCTCCGGCGCCGCCGAAGCCGTGCTGATCGATGGCGGTTTCACTTACCCGGACGGCCGGGCGGTGGCCGAGGCGATCAAGGCGACCGGCAAGACGCTCACCACCATCTATGTCAGCCAGTCCGACCCAGACTATTATTTCGGCCTCAAGCCGATCAAGCAGGCGTTCCCGCAGGCACGAGTGATCGCCGCAGCCGAGACGGTGGCCGCCATCAACGGCAATGTCGAAAAGAAGCTCGCCGTCTGGGGGCCGCAGCTCAAGGAGAATGGCCCGCAGGCGCTAGCCGACGTCGTCATCCCCGAAGCATTCGACGGCAAGACGCTCAACGTCGATGGCGAGACCATCGAGATCGTCGCCGCGGAAGGCCTCGCCAACCGGCGCTATCTCTTCGTGCCGTCGCTGAATGCGGTGTTCGGCGGGGTGATGATCTTTGCCGGCGTGCATGTCTGGACCGCCGACACGCCGACCAGGGAACTGCGCGCCGCCTGGCTCGCCAATCTCGAAAAGATCGCGGCGCGCAAGCCGGCAATCGTCGTGCCCGGGCACATGACGCCTGAGGCCGCTACGGACCTTTCAGGCGTCGAGCACACCAAGACCTATCTCATCGCCTTCGAGGAAGAACTGGCCAAGGCCAAGGACGCGGCCGCACTGAAGAGCGCCATGGAAGCCCGCTTCCCCGGCCTCGGCATGGGCGTCGCGCTCGACATCGGCTCCAAGGTTGCCACCGGGGAGATGAAGTGGGGCTGAGATGGCCGCCAATCGCGAGCTGATCCGCGCCACTTACGAAGGATACGCTCATGGTCCAGCGGGCGCTGACGCCGGACGCTTGATTACGGTCATCCGCCGAGACGGTTCGTGCGCTTGCTGGCTTCGGCTTTGGCCCGGGCCTCGACCGCCTTTTCGATCTCGCGCTTCAGCTCGTCCTTGATCGCCACCGTCTCTGCCATCAGCGCCTCGACTTTCATGAAATCGAGCACCCGGTATTTCGAGACGGCCGGCCGGATCAGAATGTCGGGCCGGCTCTGGTTCAGCTTGCTGGCGATGATCGACTGCATCATCAGCTGCGTGGCGCCGAACATCAGGTCGACGGAGGTCGGGAATTTGCGGCCGGCCTCGGTCGGCGCGCCGACCACGTCGACGGCGATGATGATGTCGGCGTCGAGCTCGATCAGGTCGAACGGCACGGGATTGTAGATGCCGCCGTCGATCAGCAGCCTGCCGTCGCGCATCACCGGGCGGAACACCGCCGGGATCGCCGCCGAGGCAGCCAGCGCCGAATGCAGCTCGCCTTCGTCGAACACGGCGAGCTGGTGGCCATAAAAGTCCGTTGCCGTCACCTTCAGCGGTATCTTCAATTCGGCGAAGGTTTCGGGAATGGCGTCGGGCAGGAACGCCTTGAGGATGCGCTCGACATTGAACTGGCTGACCCGCAGGCCGCCCTGCATCGCCTCGGCAAAAGTGCCGGGCCGCGCCCGCCACATGCGCGTCGCCACTTCGGCGCGGCGGCCGAGGATCGAGCGCGTATAGTCGTGGATGTCCTTGCCGGTCATGCCCGAGGCCATGCCGGCGCCCATGATGGCGCCGATCGACGAGCCGGCGATTGCTGCCGGCCTTATGCCCAGCTCGTCCAGCGCCTCGATGACATGGATATGCGCCAGCCCACGCGCCCCGCCGCCGCCAAAGGCAATGCCGAAGCTAGGCGCCATTTTGGCTGCCCCATGTGGCGGAGCTATCGAATTTGGGCAAATGCCCCCTCGCCCGGATTGTCGGCAGTTTGCGGCCGTGGCGCGTCTTTCCTTCTCCCCTTGTGGGAGAAGGTGGATCGGCGCGGAGCGCCGAGACGGTTGAGGGGTGTTGGACGGAGCTCGGTCGATGCCAAGCTGGAGCACCCCTCATCCGTCGCCTTCGGCGACACCTTCTCCCACAAGGGGAGAAGGGGGAGCCAACCGGCGCAGGCCAGTGCGGGAAAAGTGGGCTCATCCCTTGCTTCCCAGCTTCGGCCCGACCACCATGACGGCCGGCTCGGCGGAGAGCAGCTTTTTCGCCACCGCTTTCACCTGGTCCAGCGTCACCGCGTTTATCAGGGCGGCGCGGCGCTGCATGTAGTCGATGCCGAGCTTGCCGAGCTGGATCTCGAGCAGCGTTGAGGCGATCGCGCCGGAGGAATTCAGATTGTTGATGGCATAGGCGCCGATGATGTATTTCTTGGTCGCCGCCAGCTCGGCTTCGGTCGGCCCCTCCTCGGCCATGCGCTTGACCACGTCGCGCACCACGGCCAGCGTCTCGGCCGCCCTATCGGCGCGGGTCGAGGTGGTGATGGACAGCGCCTCGGAATGCTGGTGGTCGACGAGGTCGGAGCTGACGCTGTAGGCCAAGCCGCGCTTCTCGCGCACCTCGTCGAACAGCCGCGAGGTGAAGGTGCCGCCGCCGAGGATCTCGTTCATCAGCACCGCGGCGAAGAAATCCGGCGCATTCCGCTTCACGCCGGGATAGGCGAGTTGCAGCGAGGCCTGCGGCTGGTCGTAGACGACCTCGAGCTGCTGGCCGAGCTTCAGGTCGATGTCGGGAACGGACGTAAGCGCCTGCTTTTCCGGCAGGCTGCCGAACACCAGGTCGAGCTTCTGCTTCAGCGTCTCGGCGTCGATGGCGCCGACCACCGCGACATGCAGGCCGTCACGGGCGAAACTTGCCTTGTGGAAGGCGCTGAGATCGGCCGGCGTGATCGTCGCGATGCTTTGCCTGGTGCCCTGGTCGGGCCGCGCATAGGGATGCCTGCCGTAGATCGCGTCCAGCCATTTGCGTTGGGCGAGCGTATCGGGATCGCGCTCGTTGGCGATGATGCCGGACAGGATCTGCGCGCGGATGCGGTCGATCGGCACCTGGTCGAAGCGCGGCTGGATGACCGCCACGCGCAACAGGTCGAAGGCGCCGTCGCGCTGCTCGGCCAGCATGCGCATCGAGCCGTAGATGCCGTCGCGCTGCGCATCGAAGCTCATCTCGGCGCCGACATCGTCAAGCTTGATCTGGAAGGCCTCGCTGTCGAGGTTGCCGGCACCTTCGTCGAACAGGCCGCTCATCAGATTGGCAAGCCCTTCCTTGCCGGGCGGATCCTGCGTCGCGCCGCCATCGAAGACGAAGCGGATGGCGACGATCGGCACCGAATAATCCTCCACCAGCCAGGCGGCAATGCCCTTCGACGAGGTCACCTCCTGGATGTTCATGGCGGCGCGAGCGGAAAGCGCCGGCAGGATGACAAAGAGAAGGGAGAGGAACAGGGTTGCTAGAAGAGAGCCGGCGTGCGGGCGCTTCCGTTCTCCCACAAGGGAAGAAGGGGAGGAGCCCACGAGGGGAGAAGGCAGAGCAGGACCATGCTGGCTCATCATCAAATCAATTCCCAGCTTGGGTTTGCGGCAGAAGATAGCCGGTCGTTGCGTGGTCGAGATTGAGATAGCGGGCAGCGACCGCCTTGACCTGGTCGGCGGTGACCTTGCGGATGCGGTCCGGCCATTGCTGGACGTTCTGGACGTTACCGCCTGTGGCGAGCGTCGAGCCGTAGATGTTGGCCATGTCCTCCTGCTTGTCGCGGGCAAAGATCATCGAGCGTACGAAACGGTCCTTGGATTTTTCCAGCTCGTCGCTGGTGACGCCGTCTTTCGCGATGCGGGCGATCTCGGCGTCGACCGCGGCCTCGATGTCGGCAAGCTTGGCATCGCCGCGCGGCGCGCCGTAGACGGTGAAATTGGTGTCGTCGAGCATGGTGCCCTGGAAGAAGGCGCCGGCCTCGGCGGCGATGCCTTGCCTGACGACAAGCTCCTGGTAGAGCCGGCTGCGGTTGCCGCCGCCGAGGATTTCGGACAGCACGTCGAGCGCTTCGGCTTCGCCGGGCTTTGCCGTGTGATAGGACGGAACCACCCATTGCGTGGTAAAGCTCGGCACGCTGACGCGCCCGTCGGTCAGCGTCACCGTGCGCCTGGTGTTCTGCTCGGGCTCGACGGGTCGGATGCGCGGCGGCAGGTCCGGGCCGCGCGCGATCTTGCCATAGGTCTTTTCGGCCAGCGCCTTGACCGTTTCCGGTTCGACATCGCCGGCCACCACCAGCACGGCGTTATTGGGTGTATAATATTTGTTGTAGAAGGCCAGCGCGTCGGTGCGGTTCAGCTTCTCCATCTCCTGCATCCAGCCGATGACCGGAATGCGGTACGGCTGGTTCTGCCACAGCGTGGCGTCGATTTCCTCGTCGAGCACCGCCTGAGGATTGCTATCGATGCGCGAGCGGCGCTCCTCGAGGATGACGTCGCGCTCGGTCTTGATGACGTCGTCGTTGAGGATGAGATTGCGCATGCGGTCGGCCTCGAAGCCCATCATCTCACCGAGCGCCTGCGGCACCACTGTCTCATGAAAGGCGGTGTAGTCGTAGGAGGTGAAGGCGTTGTCCGAACCGCCGATGGCAGCGACGGCGCGGTCGAGCTCGCCCGCCGCATGGTTGCTGGTCGCCTTGAACATCAAGTGCTCGAAGAAATGGGCAATGCCGGACTTGCCCGGCGGCTCGTCGGCGCTGCCGATCTTGTACCAGACCATATGGGTGACGATCGGGGCGCGGTGATCGGGGATGACGACGACCTCCATGCCGTTGTCGAGCAGGAAATCGGTCACGACGCCATCGTCAGGATTGTTGTCCGCCAGAGCCGGCGCGGCCATCCCAAGAGCCAGTCCCAAGAGCGCTCCGCGCAGCCATTCAGCCTGAAATGTCATAGATGGCTCCGGTTTGTAGTGGGACGATAGGCGGGGTTGCTGGTCGAGGCAAAGCGAATTGTTCGTCATTTTGAAGGCGCCATCGCGGAAGCCGAACTCAGGCGGCCTCGATAAACCGGATGACCGTCTCGCCATAGTTGCGCTCGTCGACAACCGAAAAGCCCGGCCCTGCCTCGAACGGCGCCGCGGCCGCTTCCTCGACAACGCAGAGCGCGCCGGGGGCAAGCCAGCCGCCTGCCTTGGCCGAGCGCAACGCGCGTTCGCCAAGGCCTTTGCCATAGGGCGGATCGGCGAAGACCAGGCCGAATGCGGCGATGGTGCCCGCCTCGCCCAAGCCCGTCGCGTCGCGGCGGAAAATCTTGGTGCGGCCGGTGAGGCCGAAGGCCTCGACATTGGTGCGGATCAGGCCGCGCCCTTCGGCGGATTCCTCGATGAAGACAGCGTAGGAGGCGCCGCGCGACAGCGCTTCGAGGCCGAGCGCGCCGGTGCCGGCGAACAGGTCGAGCACGCGCGCGCCGTCCAGTCTTTCGGGAAAGCGATGCGCCAGCACGTTGAAGACCGCCTCACGCGTGCGGTCGGTGGTCGGGCGGATGGCAAAGGTGCGGGGCGCCGCCAGCGGACGCCCGCGAAACTCACCGCCGACGATCCGCATTGCTTCCTTTCGGGCCGCCGCGCGGCCGGTCGCCGCCGCCATCCGGGCGCTCGCCGCGCGGTTTGCCGAACGGCTTTGCACCGCCGCCTTGCGGCTTGCCGCCGGGCTTACCATAAGACGGCTTGAACGATGCCTTACGCGCCTTGTTTTCTGCCGCCTTGGCGGCGTCTGCCTCCGCCCTGCCCTTGCCGATCGGCCGTGCGCCCGGCGCCATCCAGACATTGGCCTTGCGCTGGCCCGGCGGCTCGATCGGCCGCTGCTCGCGTTCGGATTTTTTCCCACCGAAGCCGCCACGAGGCTTGTCGCCACGGGGTTTGTCCCCGAAGTCGCTGCGTTCAGGTCTGGGGCCACGCTCGCCAAAGCTCTTTTTTGGCGCAAAGCTCCTGTCAGGGTTTGTCGACAGCTTGCCGAGCGCTTCGTCGCGGCTGCCCTCGCGCCGCTTGCGGTTCTTGATCAGGCCGCCCTCGCCGATCGGCCGGCGTTCGCCGTCGCGGGTGAATTTCGGCCGCTCGGGCTCCTCCTCGCGCTCACGCCTGACCGGCTTGTTGGAAAACGGCTTGGCGATATCGGCATCGAAATTGGCGCCGGACTCTTCGACCAGGCGCTCGCCGAGCTGGTCGCGCAGCACGCGGCCCTTGATCTCCAGCACATGGCCTTCCGGTAAATCGTCGAGCTGGAACGGCCCGTAGGAAATACGGATCAGCCGCGTCACGTCGAGACCGAGCGCGCCCAGGATGTTCCTGACCTCGCGGTTCTTGCCTTCGCGCAGGCCGAGTGTCAGCCACGCGTTCGAACCCTGCTCGCGGTCGAGCGTCGCCTCGATGGCGCCATAAAAGACACCGTCGACGGCAATGCCTTCGCGCAGGCCGGCAAGCGCGCTTTCCTCGACCTTGCCGTGGACGCGCACGCGGTAGCGTCGCAACCAGCCGGTCGCCGGCAGTTCGAGCACGCGCGACAGGCCGCCATCATTGGTGAGCAGCAGCAGGCCTTCGGTGTTGATGTCGAGCCGGCCGATGGTCATCAGCCGCGGCAGCCCGGGCGGCAGCACGTCGAAGACGGTCTTGCGGCCTTCGGGATCGCGGTTTGTCGTGACCACGCCGGCCGGCTTGTGGAACAGGAAAAGCCTGGTGCGCTCGATCGGCGGGATCTCCATGCCGTCGAGATGGATGATGTCGCCGGGCATGACGTTGAAGGCCGGCGAGGACAACACCTTGCCATTGACCTTGACGCGGCCGGCCGCAATCAGTTCCTCGGCGTCGCGGCGCGAGGCCAGGCCGGCACGCGCCAGCCGCTTGGCAATGCGTTCGCCGGCTTCTTCCGTTGCCTCGACGCGACGCGGGCGCGGCCTGAAGCCGCCTTCCGATGCCGCCTGTGCCCTTTGTGCCCCTTGCGGTCGATCGCCGCCAAAATCACGCTTGGGACGATCGCCAAAATCACGCTTGGGACGGTCGAAGCGCCTCTCGCCGCGCTCGCTTTCGGCAGCTGCTGGCCGGTCGCCGCGCGGTGCGTAAGGCTTGCGCGGACCTTCGCGCTTTTCATAAGGCGTGCCCTCCGGACGCGGCCCTTTGCTGAACGGCCTGTCGCCGCCTTTGAAGTCGCGCTTCGGCCGCTCGCCTTCGGCAGCTGCCGACCGGTCGCCGCGCGGCGCATAAGGCTTGCGTGGACCCTCGCGCTGTTCATAAGGCTTGCCTTCCGGACGCGGCCCTTTGCTGAACGGCCTGTCGCCGCCTTTGAGGTCGCGCTTCGGCCGTTCGCCTTCGGCCGCCGCCGGCCGGTCGCCGCGCGGAGCGTAAGGTTTTTTGGCGCCGAAGGGCGGCTTGCCGCCCTTGCCGGGAGCGCCATCGCGACCACGCGGCCCCGCCGGCTTCGGGCCGGCCTTGCGCGGGAATTTCTTGTTTTTGTCGTCCATGTGGCCTTTGCTCGTTTGCGCGGGTAGTAACAGGATCGCGCTCTAGTGGCGAGGAGATAATCGGAATGGAAACCGCGTGAAGCGGCAGGATTTCATGGCGCTGGCGCTTAAAGAAGCCGAAGCCGCCGCCCTGCGTGGCGAAGTGCCGGTTGGCGCGGTCGTCGTCGGCGGCGATACGGTCGTTGCGAGTGCCGGCAACCGCACCCGCGAGTTTGCCGATCCCACCGCCCATGCCGAGATGCTGGCGATCCGCGAGGCCTGCCGCAAGCTTTCCACCGAGCGGCTCAGCGGCCACGATCTCTATGTGACGCTGGAGCCGTGCGCCATGTGTGCCGGCGCCATCTCCTTCGCCAGGCTGCGCCGGCTTTATTTCGGCGCTGCCGACGAGAAGGGCGGCGCAGTGGTCAACGGCGTTCGCTTCTTCACGTCACCGACCTGCCACCATGTGCCCGACATCTATCCGGGCATGGCCGAGAACGCAGCAGCAGCATTGCTGAAGGACTTTTTTCGCGAGCGACGCGGACCCTGATTTTCTGGTCCAGCAGACGGTCCAAATCCAAGTCAGCCAATCCAGGGCAAGAACGTCTCTGGCGCCGTCAGCCTACCAGGGCAGCCAGTCGAACATGCCGCCGCTCTTACTCTTGGCGGCCGCCTCCCTCTTGAGGCGGCGTTCCTTCTTGTACTCGTCCTCGCCGAGGTCACCCTGCGGCGCGGTGGCGGCGGCAGCGCGGTATTGCACCGGCGGCTCGCTCAGATATCTGCGGGTGGTCGGGTCGCCCTGTTTGCCTTCAGCCCGGCGGCGCATGATTTCCGCGGCGCGGCTCTTGTCCGAATCGGCCGGAGTCCAGGCTGGCGGGTGGCTCGAGCCCGACTGCTTCAGCGCGGCCTTGACCGACGCCGGATCCGTCTGCACGTCATCGATGACCTGCGCCTGGTAGGCCGGGTCGTCCTGATGCAGGGTGGCATCGGCGCGCAGGCGGGCACGGCGCTGCTCCGGCGATTCGGGCCATTCGGCACTCGCCGTCTCGATGCTTTCCTGCGGCGGCGGCAAGACTTCCTTCTGCCCCGGCCCCGGCTTCACCAGCGTGGGGCGCGGCTTGTAGTCGATACTATCCTTGCGCTTGGGTGCGAAGGAAAAAGCCCCGGTGAGGTCGCCGGCAAGCTGCGCGCCCGCGGTCTTGTCGGTCCCGTAAGTAGGCGAGCCCATGCAGCCGGACAAGGCGAGGCCCGATACGACAAGCGGCGCCAGCAGCGCAACGCGCGCGTAAGTTCTCTCGGTCATGCCAAAAAGTCCCACTGTAGACAGCCTCTCGATTGCCGCCGGCCAAAGAAAGGTCCGGTCCCCATCGCCTATGCTCTTCCGACGGAATTCCGGCGACAATTTGTCGTCCGGAGTTTCGCGTGTTTACCTCAACCACTCGTTAAGGGCAACGCGCGGGGGCCGATCGGCCGCCCGCCGTGGCATTTGTGCACCGCCTTAAAGACGGCTCAAAGCCTTCAGCTCATGCAGAACAGCGGCGTCACGGGCCGAAACATCCGGGAATTCCGGATCTGAGCCGACATCGGCGGTGTAGCGCCAGGAGCGCGCGCACTTCACCAGGCCACGGTCCTCCGCCTTCTCGACGACCACGGCGACGCCCTTGACGTCGTCGAGGGTAAAGCTGCCCGCCGGCGCTTTGCCGTGCATGATAACCAGATCGCTGGTGATCGCCATCTCGGCCATGTCGACATCGGCGATCGCCGCTTCGAGCACGGCATCGTCGAGGGTGACGACCGGCACCGCTTCCAGCGAAGAGCCGATGACCTTCTGCGCACGGGCGATTTCCAACGCCCCGGTGACGACACGGCGGACCTGCCGCACCTTGCGCCACTTCTCCGCCAGCGCCTCGTTCTTCCAGTCCGCCGGGATCTCCCGGAACTGGTCGAGATGCAGGGAGACCGCATCCGGATGACGGTCGAGCCAAGCCTCTTCCATGGTGAAGGGCAGCATCGGCGCCAGCCATTTCACCAGGCAGTCGAAGAGATGGCGCACCACCTGCACGGAAGCCTTGCGCTTCACGCTGGAAGGCGCTTCGCAGTAAAGCGCGTCCTTGCGGATGTCGAAATAGAAGGCCGACAGCTCGACCACCATGAAGTCGAGCAGCGCGCGGGTGATGCGCTTGAATTCGAACGCGTCGTAGCCCGAGCGTACGACTTCATCGAGTTCAGCGAGCCGGTGCAGCATCAGCCGCTCCAGCTCCGGCATCTTGTCCAGCGGCACCTCCTCACCGTCGTCATGGGCGAGCGTGCCCAGCATCCAGCGGATGGTGTTGCGCAGCTTGCGGTAGGCGTCGATATTGGTCTGCAGCACGTTCTTGCCGAGCCGCTGGTCTTCCCAATAATCGGTCGTCACCACCCACAGCCGCAAGATGTCGGCGCCGGACTGCCTGATGACGTCCTGCGGCACGACGGTGTTGCCGAGCGACTTCGACATTTTCCGCCCCTCCTCATCCATGGTGAAGCCATGGGTGACGACGGTGTCGTAGGGCGCCCTGCCCCTGGTGCCGCAGCTTTCGAGCAGCGAGGAGTGGAACCAGCCGCGATGCTGGTCGGAGCCTTCGAGATAGACGTCGGCCGGCCATTTCAGGTCGGGCCGGTCCTCAAGCGTGAAGGCATGCGTCGAGCCTGAATCGAACCAGACATCGAGGATGTCCATGACCTGCTGCCATTTCGAGGCATCGTGATTGCCGAGGAACCGCTCCTTGGCGCCGGCGGCGAACCAGGCGTCGGCGCCTTCTTTCTCGAAGGCGTCCATGATGCGCTGGTTGACTGCCTCGTCGCGCAGCACATTGCCGTCGGCATCGGCAAAGACGGCGATCGGCACGCCCCAGGCGCGCTGGCGCGACAGCACCCAGTCGGGGCGCTCCTCGATCATGGCGCGGATGCGGTTCTGGCCGGCGGCGGGCACGAAGCGGGTATCGTCGATGGCTTTCAGGGCGCGGCTGCGCAGCGTCGTGCCGTCGCCAAGCTCCTTGTCCATATAGACGAACCATTGCGGCGTGTTGCGGAAGATGATCGGCTTCTTCGAGCGCCAGGAATGCGGATAGGAGTGCTTCAGGCGGCCGCGCGCGAACAGCGCGTTGCGCTTGATCAGCTCGTCGATGACAGCCTGGTTGGCGTTGCCCTTCTTGCCATTGTCGTCGATGACGCGCGCCGCTCCACCCTCGCGGTCCGGGCCGAAGCCCGGCGCGTCCTTGGTGAAGAAGCCGGCATCGTCGACGGTGAAGGGGATCGCGGTGTCGATGCCACGCTGGCGAAGGTCAGAGGCAGCATCCATCCAGGCGTCGAAGTCTTCGCGGCCATGTCCCGGCGCGGTGTGGACGAAACCGGTGCCGGCATCGTCGGTGACGTGATCGCCGGCGAGCATCGGCACGGGAAAATCGTAGCCGCCGCCCAGAGCTTTGAGGGGATGCGAAAGCGTAAGGTTTTCAAGCTCTTCGGCGCCAACGCTGCGAAGCCGATTCAGAGTGACCTTGGCCTTAGCGGCAGCGTCGTCCGCAAGTTTCTCGGCAAAGATCAGCTTTTCGCCGGGCTGAGGACCAAAGGCGTTCTCGGCCGCCGTAACCTCGTAGAGACCATAGTTGATGCGCGGCGAGTAATTGACGGCGCGGTTGCCGGGGATTGTCCACGGCGTCGTAGTCCAGATGACGACGTTGGCATCAAGCAGATCGAGCGACGTCTGCGTCAGCTTGGGGTCCAGGGCTGGCTGCCCATCCTCGATGTTGATGACCTGGCGAACGAGGCTGACGACCGGAAACTTCGCCCAGATCGTGTCCGACTCATAGTCCTGGTATTCGACCTCCGCCTCGGCCAGCGCGGTGCGCTCGACCACACTCCACATAACCGGTTTGGAGCCGCGATAGAGCTGGCCGGACATGGCGAATTTCAGCAGCTCGCCGGCGATGCGCGCCTCAGCATGGAAAGCCATTGTTGTATAGGGATTGTCGAAGTCGCCGACGACGCCGAGCCGCTGGAATTCGGAACCCTGCACCTTGATCCAGTGCGCCGCAAACTCGCGGCATTCCTGCCGGAACTCGTTGACCGGCACCTCGTCCTTGTTCTTGCCCTTGGCGCGGTACTGCTCCTCGATCTTCCATTCGATCGGCAGGCCGTGGCAATCCCAACCGGGTACATAGTTCGAGTCATAGCCGCGCATCTGGAACGAGCGGGTGATGACGTCCTTGAGGATCTTGTTCAGCGCATGGCCGATATGGATGTTGCCATTCGCATAGGGTGGGCCGTCGTGCAGCACGTATTTTTCGCGGCCGGCTGCGTCTTCGCGCAACTTGCGGTAAAGATCCATGTCCTGCCAGCGTTTGACCAGCAGCGGTTCCTTTTCCGGCAAACCGGCGCGCATCGGGAAATCCGTCTGCGGCAGGTAGAGCGTTTTGGAATAATCGATCGTCTCGGCGGTCTCGGTATCAGTCATTCGTCTGCCATATGCGTTGCCCGGCGGCAAAAGAGCCCGGGCGTTGAACTATCATGATCTGGAAAAAGCGCGAGAGGCGCGCGCAAGATTCCCGGCGGCTCCGGCGGCGGTCAAGCCGCCCGGAACACCGGGCCTGTAATTCGTATCGCAGTCGCGGGAAGGCGCGAAAAGCTCGTCATGGCTGGGCTTTTAACCGAGACAGGCGACGTTGAAAAGCCCGAACTCTGATGCTTCCTTGCGTCGTGTGCCAATTGCGCATACATTTGTAGGCAAATGGCAAGCAGAATGGCCTGTGCCAAGGAGACGTTCATGTCGGTCGCAGCAAGGGCAATTCGCGCAACACACGACTTTTCCGTCCCTACGGACAAGATCGATCATCTGCGCAGTCTGGGTTTCAGTAGCGAAGAACTCTATCGTATCGTTGCCCCCCGCCGCACGCTGGCGCGTCGCAAGGAACGTGCCGAGCCGCTTTCGACAGCTGAATCCGACCGCGCCCTGCGCCTAGAACGCATCGCCGAGCAGGCGGATCGTGTATTCGGCAGCCATGAGAAAGCCCAGCGTTGGCTGAGAAGCGAGATCATAGCATTGGATGATGCAAGGCCGATCGATCTCCTCGAGACAGAGACCGGCGCCCACGTCGTTTCCGAAGAGCTTATCCGCATCGACTTTGGCATGCTTGCCTGACGATGCGCATCTGGCGCATCTCCAATTTCGCGGATCTCTCGGGTCGTGGCGGAACGCTCGTTGATGGAAGATGGAACAGGCGCGGGATGCCCATCGTGTATTGCACCGACCACCCTTCGACGGCACTGCTGGAGATACTGGTGCATGGGACGCGCGAAACCGTTCCGGAAACCTACCAGCTTATCGAAATCGATGTTCCGGACGGAATAGAAATGACCGAACCGGTTATCCATGACGGCTGGGACAAGGATATGGAATCGACACGGCGACAGGGCACGGACTTTCTCTCGGCCAATCGTTACGCGCTCATGAAAATTCCTTCGATCATAATGCGCAAAGCAAACAACTATCTGCTCAACCCGACCCATGACGATGCGTCACGCATTACGATTGCGGGCCTATACCGTTATCCGTTCGACAGCCGTTTGATCAAATGAGCCGACGCCTACCCGCACACATCGAAAAATCGAAGCGATAGGTCGTCGACACGCCGATCATGAACTGATCCCTGGAGCCGCGCTCCTTGACCAGGCTGGAATCGGCGGCCGGGCCCATCAGGCGGGAATATTCGCCGAACAGACTGGCCGTCATCGGCTCGGTCACCTTCCAGGTCACCGCGCCGCCCAGGCCCGCCGACTTCACCCCGCCGCCGGGATGATATTCGCTAAGTCCCGAGGCCAGGGACTCCTTGGCATCAACGCCGTAATAGGCGTCGAAATAGTCCGATGAGGCGAACGAAACGCGCGGTCCGGCCGAAATCCTGACGTCGGGCGTCACATCGTAAAAGGCGTCGGCGGCGATGTCGGCGACAAAACCGTTATGGGCGCGAATGCCGTGCCGCAATTCGGCGCGGGCACGCAGCCAATCCAAAGGATAGAATTCGAAGAAGCCGCCAGCCTCGCCGCCCCAACGTACCGGGTCGAGACCCTTCAATTCGTCGGCGTCACCACCGTCGCGGGAAAACAGGAACTTGCCTGTCAGGCCGGCGCGGACGCCGCCATCGTCGATCAATGCCAATGAAATATTGTCGTTGCGCGAGGTGAAGCGCGCCGCGGGACCAGCCTTGCCGAGCGAGATGATCGGCGAGGCACTGAGCAGGTACTTCTTGCCGCCCTCGAAATTCGGGGCAACCATGCCGGTGGCGCCGACCGTCAGGTACCAGTCTCCGGACAGCCAGCCGAAGGTGCCCTCGCCGGCCTTGGCAACGCCGCAGGTGCCGAGCATGAATGCGGCCAAGATCGTCGGGACAGACCGCATCGTTACTCCATACGTCGAACGCATTGGCCGATACAACCAGCCTTGACTGAAGCCATGGCGCCAGTTCGGTAAAATTTGACTTAATATCCGCAACATTGGCAGCGTTGGCCGGCCTGTTCCGCGTTGCAGTCGATTGTTTGGCGCACCAAGATTCCAGATCAAGTGTTTGGAACACGATAGCAGTTGCCTCGGCAGGGGTTACAAACATTCGCGGACAAACATGCCTGCGCTGTGAAGAGCGCGGCGACCGGCGCTCAACCCCGCATTCCAAACCGGCCAAGCGTGAATCATATGAGGCCAAATTTCGAGACCTACTTTAACGTCAGCCGCGCCAGCGGCTTCGGCGAGCCGAGTTGCGTCCGACAACAGCGTCTCGGCCGAACCGGCTTGTATCAGCATTGGGGGAAATCCGCTCAGATCGGCGAACAAAGGCGAGATCAGCGGATCGCGCCGACCAACGCCATTGGGAACATAGGCCGTTGCCAGTTCCTCCAAATACGCCCGGTGGATGATAGGGTCGATTGCGTCCTTGGTTGATAGTGTCGCGCCGGACATCGAAAGGTCCGTCCAAGGCGAAACCAGCCAAAGACATCGCGGCAACGGCTCGCCTGCCGTGCGCAATATACTGACCAGGCACAGAGTGAGGTTGCCGCCCGCACTGTCTCCGCCAACCACGATGCGATCCGACGCGATGCCTTGCCGGCTCAGAAAGCGCCATGCGGTGAGTGCGTCTTCATGTTGCGCAGGGAAAGGATGTTCCGGTGCGCGGCGATAGTCGATCGCGAGGGTGCGTATTCCCATTGCCCGACCTGCCTCGGTAACCATTCGACGATGACTTTTAAGGGAGCCGGAGCAGTAGCCACCACCGTGGAAAAAGAGCAGAACCTTATCCCTGTCACTCCCAGGCGCCAGGGACCACTCGCCCGCGAGGCCATCGAAAACCACATGCTCGCATCGGATGTCCTCCGCGACTGGCCACACCGAACCGACTTCGTCGAGCCGTGCCCGGCGTTCGTCCCAGCGGACCGTTCGAGGCTTTGAGGTCAACAACCTGCGGACGGCGTTGATCTCCGTCAGATCGAGGTGTTCGTCCGCATCGCTCATTTTGCTTCCCTAGCCTCATCAAGCGTAGAAAACGGCATATAGCAGCAGCACACGTCATCGTATAAAGGGCCAATGCCAGCACTGGGAATTTTCGTTACACTTGCGCCGCGGCGAATACACGGGACGACGGGTCGCCCGTAAACCCGCTTGTTATCTTTTAGCACTGGCTCACCCCCCACATGATCGAATTATTCCATCTGGTATTTGGCCGCTTCGGGTCAAAAACGGAGGTCTAGCGGATCGCTCGGGAGTGTGGCGCTCACAGCCTGCTCGCTGGACGGGCAAGGCGATCGGCGCTACCTTCCGGAACAAAGAAGCTAGGCAACCTTGAGGGAGAAGGGCAATGACCGTGCACAGCGATGCCATGAAAGATGCCATTGGCCAGACGCGGGCGAAATGGGGGTGGTTCGTGGCGCTCGGGGTGCTGCTGCTTGTCTTCGGCGGCATCGCCTTCGGCAATCTGTTCATCGCAACCGTCGCCTCCGTCTTTGTCGTGGGCTGGCTGATGCTGATGGCCGGCATTGTTGAGATTATCCATGCCTTCGGCGTGAAGACATGGGGCCGCTTCTTCTATTGGCTGCTCAGCGGCCTCCTCTACGCCGTCGCCGGCTTCTTCGCCTTCGACAATCCGGTCCTCGCCTCGACGGTGCTGACCTTCCTCCTGGCGGTCGCGCTGCTTGCTTCAGGCGTGCTCAGGGCCTGGGTAGGCTACAGCCACCGGCCGCAGCCGGGCTGGGGCTGGGTGGTCGCGGCCGGCATCATCAGCGCACTGGCGGGACTGGTCATCGCCATGGGCTGGCCGGTCAACAGCGTGTGGGTGCTCGGCCTGTTCCTGGCCGTCGACCTGATCTTCCAGGGCTGGACCTTCATCGCCCTTGGCTTGGCACTGAAGAGATAAATTCTGGTTGAGCATGATCTTAATCGGAAAACCGGTTCCCAGTTTTTGCTTCGCTGACCTTCAGTTCGGGACCATGCTCTAAAAAGCTATGGCCGCGTCCAGCCCGGAAAGCGGCCTGACGCCGGCGAGCAGTGCCTTCGCCTCGGCCTCGTCACGCTTCATCTGGGCGACCAGCGCGTCAAGCCCATCGAACTTCACCTCCGAGCGCAGGTAGCCGAAGAAGGACACGGCACAAATCTCTCCATAGAGGTCGCCGGAAAAGTCAAAGACGAAGGTCTCCAGCAGCGGCGCGCCACTGTCGTCGACCGTCGGCCGGCGGCCGAAGCTGGCGACGCCATCATGTAGCGAACCGTCGGCGCGGCGGAAGCGGACGGCATAAATCCCTTCCTTGAGGGTGGCTTCCGGCGAAAGCCTCATGTTTGCGGTCGGAAAGCCGAGTGTCCGGCCGAGCTGCTGGCCGCCGATCACCTCCGCCTGGACGGTGAAACGGTAGCCGAGCAAGCCGGCGGCCTCGGCCACATTGCCCTCGCACAGCAGCGTGCGTATGCGGCTCGACGACACCACCTCGGCGCTTTCGTCGCGAAACGCATCCACCAGCGTGACGCCGAAGCCGTGGCGCTCGCCGGCAGCCATCAGATAGGCCGGACCGCCCTGGCGGTCCTTGCCGAAATGGAAATCGAAGCCGGTAACGGCGTGGCTTATGCCGAGGTTGCGCTCGAGCACGCCGGTGACGAAGGCCTCCGCCGACAAGGAGGCGAACTCGCGTGTGAACGGCTGTTCGACCAGCGCCGCAAAGCCCAGATGCGACAACAGCCGCGCCTTCATCGGCGGCGGCGTCAGCACGAACAACGGCATGTCCGGCCTAAACACCTTTCGCGGATGCGGTACGAAGGTCAGCACCAGGGCGGGTACGCCGCGACGCTCCGCTTCGGCGCGCGCGCGTTCGAGCACCGCCTGGTGGCCGCGGTGGACGCCGTCGAAATTGCCGATAGCCACCACGCCGCCGCGCAGATGGGCCGGCAGCGGTGCGGTTGCGGAAATGCGTTCGAACATGGCCGTCATGGCTTGAACCTATTGCAGCCTGGGAATCACCGCGACCGGCCTGTAGCCATATTTTTCCAGGAAGGCCGCGAGCCTGGCCGGATCCGGCTGCAGCGTCTCACCGTAATCGCGGGCATGGATGCCGCCCGATACGTAGAGCACGTCGAAGCCATTGTCGGCCGCGCCCTTGATGTCGGTCATTATGCCGTCGCCGATGGCCAGAACTTGCGAACGCTCGACCGGGCGGCCGAGAATGACGGCGATCTCCTTCATGGCGACGTCATAGACCGGCGCGTAGGGTTTGCCGGCGATCAGCGTGCGTCCGCCAAGCTGTGCGTATTCGCGGGCCAAAGCGCCTGCGCACCAGATCATGCGTTCGCCGCGCTCGACGACGATGTCGGGATTGGCGCAAATGAAGGGCAGGTTCCTGGCACGCAGCCTCTGCAGAAGATCGGCATAATCTTCCGGCTTCTCCACCTCGTCATCGAACAGGCCGGTGCAGACCACGCCGGATGCTTCGAACTCCTCGACGAGTTCGACGTCGAGGCCCTCATAGAGCGTGAAATCCCGATCGGCGCCTATATGGAAGATCTTTCGCGGCCCTTCGGCGATCAGGTCGCGGGTAACGTCGCCGGACGTCACGACACGGTCGTAGGCGGCGGGCGGAACGCCGATGGCGCTCATCTGTGCCACCACGTCGGCGCTGCGACGCGGCGAATTGGTGATCAGCACGACAGGTATTTTCGCCGCGCGAGCAGCGATCAGCGCGGCAGCCGCCGCCGGGAAATGCCATTCGCCATTGTGCACCACGCCCCAGACGTCGCACAGGATGGCTGAATAGGCTCCCGACAAGTCTGCGAGCGAACCGATGATGTCGGGCGAATCCGCCATGCCGTTGTCCCTGTACCATGATGCTTGCAAGCGCCGCGACCGACGGTCCGTAGCGGCCGGCCCGGATTAACCGAAGCGCTTCGCTCTGTCACCAGCTTTCGTTGTGCCCGCAAGATTGCCGCCCGGCGACGCCGGCGAGGACGTGATGGCGAAAGCCTTCTTTTTCAGAGCCTTATGGGGCTTTGCCGCAGAGCAGCATTGCCGATTGCGGACGTGTGGTTAACAGGCATTGAAAAACCGTGCCGACCTTGAACGTATTTTAGCAATCGGAAATTTAAAAATGCGTGGCATCGTCCGGAAAAAAAACGGGGCGGGCGGGAATGCTGAAGGCAATGATCGGAAATTTCCGACGCGACAGACGTGGCAACTACTCCTTAATGACCGCAATCACCATTGTACCGCTGATGGGCGGGTTGGCGCTCAGCGTCGATTACGGGGAGTTGTTGCGCCAGAAGCACGAAACGCTGAATGCCCTTGACGCGGCCGGCATCGCCGCCGCCCAGCAGATCGTTGCCGGCGCCAGCGACGACGACGTCAAGGCCTACGCCAAGACATTTTTCGAAACCAATCTCGCACGTATCGACCCGGCGAACACAGCGCTGACCGTCACGCTGCCCAACAACAATGCCGGCGGCGGCACCTTGAAGCTCTGCGCCGGCCTCACCTTCCACCCCTATTTTCTACCGGCCGCCAGCGTGCTGATCGGCGGCACGGCAAGCGACACGACCTTCACCGAATGTTCGGAACTCCGCCTCAAGAACACCCTCGAAGTCGCGCTTGTGCTGGATAATTCCGGCTCGATGAGCGATCTCGGCTCCGGCACCGGCGAGAAGCGAATAGACCTGCTGAAGTCGGCCGCCAAGCAGCTTGTCGATACGCTGGCGCTTCAGGCGCAGCAGATGAAGCAGATCACCAAACCGGTGCAGTTTTCTCTCGTGCCGTTTGCGGCTTCGGTCAATGTCGGCCCTACCCACGACCAGGACGGCTGGATGGATCAGGACGGCATCTCCCCGATCCAGCACGAGGATTTCGACTGGACGACGATGAGTGCCGCCAACAATCCGGACAAATATGCCGAGAAGCTCAACGGCGTCTGGTACAAGCGCGGCACCGGCTGGGCCGAGACCAAGGACCAGCCGCTGACGCGTTTCAGCCTCTACGCCGACATGACGGTCGAATCGGGCCGCGAAGAGGTACCCAATTCGAAGCAATATGTCTGCGACACATACAAGAAGAACGGCACCTGCCAGTACGGCCACTGGAGCGCACCGGAATATATCTACACCACAAGCCGCTATGCGAGCTGGCAAGGTTGCGTCGAAGCACGGCCATATCCCTACAATGTCGACGACACCACGCCCGATACAGCCGCGCCGGCCACGCTTTTCGTGCCGATGTTCGCCCCGGATGAGGCTGGCACTCTGTGGCTCGATTTCAACCGTGACGGCATCAACGACGTCATCGGCACGTCCTACAATTACGGTAACAACTGGTGGGCCGATTGGCCCTATGTCGCCGGTCCTACGGCTTCCCAGCGCCAGTCTGACATGCGCAAATATTTCCTGGTAAAACCATACGGTTCGCAATCCGCAGCCGCGGGCGATGGGCCGAATTCCTCCTGCACCACCAACCCCATCACGCCGTTGAAGGACGTCAGTCAGGACGCAGAGAAGCAGGAGATCAAGGACGCCATCGACGCCATGGCGCCGAACGGCAACACCAACGTGCCGGAGGGCCTTGCCTGGGGCTGGCGAACTGTATCGAGCAACCCACCGTTCACCGATGGTCGGCCGAACAGCGAGAGGGGCAACGACAAGGTGGTCGTGGTGCTGACCGACGGAGCCAATACTTATAGTGCCGTCAGCGACGGCAGATACGCCAACAACAGGTCGACCTACGCCGCCTACGGCTACACTGGGCTGACCTATCCGGGATCTGGAAGCGTAACCCGCCTGTTCATGAATACCAGCACCGATATCGGCAAGACCACCTATACCGGTGCCAACTACACGGCAGCACTCGACGAGCAGATGAAAACGCTCTGCGCCAATGCAAAGAATTCGAACATTCTGGTGATGACGGTGGCGCTCGACCTGTCGCCCACAGATGCCAGCGACAAGAAGGCAATCGATGCGCTGAAGGCGTGTTCGTCGGATTCGCGCTTCCGCAAGGATTCGGCCGACCCGAGCAAGCCGGCCAAGCTGTTCTGGAATGCGACGGGCGCGACTCTGTCGGACAATTTCAAGGAAATCGCCAACGAATTGTCGAACCTGCGCATCGTCGGCTGAAGGCGATGGGATTGGCGACTAAGGCAGGGGCCCCGGCGCACTGGCGCAAAGGCTCCTGCCCTCATGCCCTTGCGGGTGATGGAAGCATGTGGTGAGTGTCCTCATCCGGAGATGCGCTCTTGCCTGAACCCGCCAACCACCTTGCCTTTGCGCTGGTCTGCCTCGGCATGGTGCTGACGCCCGGCCCGAACATGATCTATCTAATCTCGCGCTCGCTGTCGCAAGGGCCGAAGGCCGGGCTGATCTCGCTGGGCGGTGTGGCGCTCGGTTTTTTGTTCTACGTGCTGTCGGCGGCGTTCGGCATCACCGCGCTGCTGCTCGCCGTGCCCTTTGCCTATGATGTGCTGCGCCTTGCCGGCGCGCTTTATTTGCTGTGGCTCGCCTGGCAAGCGGTGAAGCCCGGCGGGCGCTCGCCCTTCCAGATCCGCGAACTGCCGAAAGACAGGCCGCGCAAGCTGTTCGCCATGGGCCTGATGACCAACCTGCTCAACCCGAAGGTGGCAGTGCTCTATCTGTCGCTGCTGCCGCAATTCATCAGCCCCGGCAAGGGCCACGTGCTGTCGCAGCTTCTGGTGCTCGGTGCCACGCAGGTCGCGATCAGCCTGACCGTCAACGCCATCATCGCGGTGACGGCCGGCTCGATCGCCATCTTCCTCGCCGGGCGGCCGCTATGGCTGGTGATCCAGCGCTGGATGATGGGCACGGTGCTGACCGCGCTGGCCGTCAAGATGGCAACCGACGCGCAACGCTGATCGGTCCTACATCGGCCGCCTGACCTGCTGTGCCCGCTCCGGTTCGACCACCCTGCGGTAGAGATGCCAGGTCGCGTGGCCAAGGATGGGCATGACGACGGCAAGCCCGGCAAATAGCGGGATCGAGCCGATGACCAGGAGCACGGCGACCATCAGGCCCCACAGCGCCATCTGCAACGGGTTTGTCATAACTGCCCTTGCCGACGTCTCGACTGCCGAGACCGCGCCGACATCGCGGTCGAGCAGCAGCGGAAAGGCGACGACAGTCGTCGCCAGCACGATCGCGGCGAAGGCGAACCCAGCCAGGTTGCCGAGCAGGATCAGTGTCCAGCCCTTGCTGGTCGTCAGCACTTCGCGAATAAAGCCGACGATAGAGGCCGGAGGCTGATTGCCGTACAGGCTGGTGTAGATCGATTGCGCGGTGAACAGCCAGAGCAGGAACAGTACCACCAGCATGATACCGATGACTGCAATCGCGGGCAGCGCCGGCGAGTGGCGCACGTCGAGCGCATGCCACCAGGATGTATCCATGCCGAACTCGCGCCGGCGGCTGATCTCGTAAAGGCCGATAGCGGCGAACGGACCGACCAAAGCGAAGCCGGACATCAGCGGATAGATGAGCTGGATGGCGTTCGAGCCCGAGGTCCATTGCGTCAGGATCAGGCCGACCACCGGATAGATCAGGCACAGGAACACATAATGCGAGGGCTTGGCCCAGAAATCCTCTACGCCGAGACGGAGCGCATCGATCAGATCCTCGGTGCTGATGCGGCGCACCGTGGGCTGTACATGCATTCCACGTGCGTCCGCCATGACATGAAAGCCGGCCATAACCTTTCTCCCGTGTGTCGGGGCGGTCACCGCCAGGATGGCCGCCCGCAGCTGCCACTTCAAGAACGCCCGTATGATAGCGGATCTCGGTGTGCTTGTCGCCACCGCCCGGCGCCGGGGCGCCGGGCGGCTGAACGAACGGATTAGGCCGCGAAGCGATCGATCACCTCGGCCAGCGGCACCTGACCGAGGCAAGCGCCTGACCCGGCGGGCTTTTCGCCAGCCTCGACAGCGAGCGCGTAGCGCACGGCCGGATCGGCTTCGATGCGGCGACGTAGCGCCGCCACCCTGGGATAAGCGGCGCCGTCGACCGCCTGGTGGAACTCCGCCCAGCGCGCCACGCCGATCAGCGTGGTATCGGCAAGCGTCAGCCGGTCGCCGACCAGGAAATCCGTGTCGAGGATCATCGCCTCGAGCTGGTCATGGCGGTTGGTAACGACCTTGCGGCCAAAGTCACGCAAGGTCGCCAGCAGCACCGGTTCGGCCGGCTCCATTTCATAAGCAGCCCAGAGCGGGGTGAAAGCGGCGGTGAAACCGGTGTTCACGAAAGCCATCAGCTGGTGCATCCGGTCGGCTTCCGGCGAGCGAGACTCAAAGCTGATACGACGTTGCGTATCGCGAGCTTCGAGCCAGGCGGCAATCGCCATGGTCTCGGTGAGCACCCTGCCCTCGTCCGTGATCAACACCGGCGTTTCCTGGCGGCCGTTGATACTGGCATAGGCGTCGTTCTTCATCTCAGCGAGCATGTCGACACGACACAGGCGGTAGGGCTGTCCGAGGCGTTCAAAAGCAGCGACAAGCCCCATCGAACTTCCCAGCGGGAAGCCGTAAAGGAGAATAGGTTCCATTTCTTTCTCTCTTCCATGTTAGGGGTCACGCTGCGCAGCGAAACTTGACCCTAAACGCTGGTCGCCCCATGTAAATTACGCACTATTCTGTAACCAGGTCCCGCCATGAAAGATGTCGTCTCACGCTGCCCGATCGAGGAGACCATGCGTGTGCTCAGCGGTCGCTGGCCCACCTTGCTGCTCTATTATCTCAAGGACGGTACCAAGCGCTTCAGCGACCTGAGGCGTGACAATCCGACAGTGTCGCACCGCATCCTGGCGCTCGAACTACGCAAGCTGGAGGAAGCCGGGATTGTGCGGCGAACAGCGCATGCCGGCTATCCGCTACACGTGGATTACGACCTGACGGAGCCCGGTCTCAAGCTTGTGCCGCTCATCGACGCCCTGGGCGATTGGTGGGAAGATACCGAGGACGATCGGGCCAGCCGGGCTACATCGACGCCGGAAACCAAACTCGTGGCGGCGGAATAGCCGACCGGCGATCACCGCGCCGCCAAGAACTGCCGGCGAGAGCCCAGCGCTCCAAGCCGTTCATACATTAGATCCCGCAAGACCAAGGCGACCGGCTATGAGGCGCGCCATTGTGGTCGGCCAAACCGGACAAGGCACGGGCCATCCAGCACCAACTCCTGTAGCATAGCTCGCCAATCCCGATCACCTGACCCGCCGTTCGATCTCATTGCCCGATCAGATCGGCTTGACTATGCTGGATGGCTGTCGCTTTCGATTCTGACGTGAATGAAGAGCCTACTTATCCTCTTGAAGTTTCTCCTGAGACTTTGCCATTTGATCGTCCCCAAGTTCCATATTGTGCATCGTTGTAATCAACCATTCATCATGATCCCGCGTCGCCACTACGCTGATTAATCCGCGCCGACGCGGCCATTCGTTTCCCATCGGATCGAGCGCGCCAGTCATGGACCACCGCAGGTCGAGCGTGGCAACGTCAGGGCGAACAAGCCTGTTCCGCGCGCTTTCGGCGGATAGATGGCTGTGCTTGAACATCTTCTCAAAAATTGGGGCATGGAACTGCTCGATCTTGTCACGTCCAGTCGCCTGCATACCGAAGACGTTTGTAAACTCGGCATCTGCCGCGAATACGGCGGCAAAGGCGCGAGCATCGTGACGATTCCAAGCTTCGATCAGCCTGTGCGCGACACTTTCCACCCCTTCAGTTCGGATGTTGCCGGTAGCCATGCTGATCTCCTGTCATATAGTTCGGTTGCCATACTATATGGGCACCATATAAGTTTGGAAAGATGGATAATCAGCCATACACGCAGTCTCTGCTTCTCTATGCTTATCAATCGTCGGCGAGCGCTTTGGTCCAGGTGCTCCGGGAGAGCGGCCATTCGGCAATCAAGCCCAAACACGGCGCTGTATTCGCCAACATCGACGCGGAAGGAACCCGACCCAGCGTCCTCGCAGAGCGTGCGGGCATTGGCAAAGCATCGATGGGTGAGTTGATCGATGAACTGGAGCGCCTCGGTTATGTTCGGCGTTCACATGATCCGAACGACCGACGGGCCAAATTAATCGTTGCAACTGACGAGGCGCTTGCGGTGATCCGGACCGTCCACGATTTCAATCAGCGTCTCGAAGACCAATACCGAAGGCTGCTTGGTGCTCAGGCGTACGAATCGCTCCGGTCGTCATTGCAAGCGATATCCCCCAGCGAAAATTTGCAACCGAGGATACCTCGCCAGCGCTCGTGAAGCCGCAAAGGTAGGGCAAAAGAAGCTCTCTGTCCGTGAATGCCTGACTGGGTATCGAGTCCCTGGGAGTGTCGAGCCCGAACAGCCGCCTGGGCGAATGCTGGCATCCGAGCAAGCCTGTTTCGATTGAGCGGTGAAATCAATCTGACACAGTGCCATCGCGTCGAAACCATTCATCACGCATTTTCACCGCCCTGCCCGGCAAAAGCCATGATCGCGGTTATGTCAGGCCGGCATGACCGTTACGAAAATCGAAAATTATGAGGCCCAACCAAGCCTAAGCAGGCGCGTGCTGCTCAGAGCTGCCGGCCTTGGCGCCCTTGCCGGGCTCGTCGCCTGCGCCACCGTGCTGCCCACCGGCGAAGGCGCCGGTGTCTCTGCCTCCGCCGCTGGCACGCTGGCCGGCATCCGCGCTTCGCCGGGTCTCGGGCCGCTTGTCCCCGATGCGCCGCTCGAGCAGGCGGCGCTGCAGCAGGCCGGCTATATGGCGCGCGGCGGCCGAATGAACCACACCACCGGCTGGGGCAAGGACTTTGCCTCGCGCGTCAAAGACAATGGCATTGCCGGCGCTGCCGCCGAAAACATCGCCGAAGGCCGCTTCGACCAGCAGAAGCTGTTTGATATCTGGGTGCATTCGCCAGGCCACCGCCGCAACATGCTCGACCCGCGCTTCACCCGCTTCGGCCTCGCCTATGTGCGCGACGGCCGCGACAGCACGCTTCGCTACTGGTGCCTTGTGCTCGGCAGATAACTTCCGCCATTTGGTCGGCAGAAGCCTGCTGGCGACCGATCCGTCAGTCTTTGCGGCCGCCGCCGAGCAATTCCTCGACGTCCTGCGCACAAATCGGCCTGCTGAAATGATAGCCCTGCATTTCGTCGCAATTGTTTCTGCGCAGGAAAGCCACCTGATCATCTGTCTCAACGCCCTCGGCGATGACCCTCAGGTTGAGATTTTGCCCCAATGAAATCACCGCGCTGGCCACAGCCTGATCGTTCTCGTCGGCGGCGAGATCCTTGATGAAGGACTTGTCGATCTTCAGCCGCGCCACGGGAAAGGTCTTGAGTGCGCTGAGGCTGGAATAGCCGGTGCCAAAATCATCGATCGAGATCTGGACACCCAGGCTTTGCAGGGCGTTCATGGTGGCGACCGCCAGCTCGATATCCTGCATGATAAGGCTCTCGGTCACCTCCAGCTCGAGATACCTGGCCTCCAGGCCGCTGTCCTTCAGCGCGCTGACGATGCGATCGATCAGGTTGCGCTCCCTGAATTGCCGCGCCGACACATTCACGCAAACGGTCAAGGGCGGCAGTCCTGCGTCTTGCCAGGCTTTGTTCTGCCGGCACGCCTCATGCAGAACCCAGTCGCCGATCGATACGATCAGACCTGTCTCCTCGGCGGTCGGGATGAACATCGTCGGCATTACCGTGCCAAGCGTTGGGTGGTTCCAGCGTATCAGCGCCTCGACCGCAAAAACCCGACCTGACCGAAGGTCCACCTGCGGTTGGTAGAGCAGCGTGAATTCCGAACGCGCCAAGGCGTTTCGCAACTCTTCCTGAAGCACGAATTTTTCATGCGCCCTGGTGTTGAACTCCGGAGCGTAAAACTGGAAATTATCGCGGCCGAACTCCTTGGCGCGATACATGGCCGCGTCGGCATTTGCCAACAGCGTATCGGGATCCGTCCCATCCTTGGGATAGTTGGCAATGCCGATGCTGGCCGTCGCCCGCACAAGATGCGCTCCGAGCTGAACCGGCTCGGCGAGTGCAGCCCTGAGCTTTTGCAAGGTCTCGGAAACGAGATCGACGTTCGCCGGCTGGTCGAAAAGCACGACGACGAATTCGTCGCCGCCAAGCCGCACGACGGTATCGGTCGCCCGGACGCAGTCGACCATGCGACTTGCGACGATCTTCAGGAGCTCGTCGCCGGCATTGTGGCCGAGCGTGTCGTTGACGAATTTGAAATTGTCCAGATCGATGAACACCACTGTCACCCAGCGATCGTATCGCTGGGCGTACAAGACTGCCTGTGAAAGCCGGTCCTCCAACAAGGCGCGATTGGGGAGCCCGGTCAGCACGTCATGATTGGCCATGAAGTGGATCCGGTCTTCGGCCTGTTTGCGTTCGATGGCGATCCCGGCGATGCGCGTGGTGAAATCGATGAGGCGAGTCTCGGCCTCGGTCGGTTCGCGCACCGTCACAGAATACATCGCAAAAACGCCGAGCACGGCGCCCTGATGCGACAGGATCGGCGTCGACCAGCATGAACGCAAACCGTGTGGCCGCGCGAGTTCGCGATAGTCCTGCCAAAGCGGATCCTGCATGATGTCAGCGACAATCACCGGCTCGCGCCGATAGACTGCGGTACCGCAAGACCCTGCCCTTGGGCCTACCGCGGCGCCGTCGACGGCGTCGGTGTAGTCTCTCGCCAGGCTCGGCGCGGCGGCGTGGCGCAAGTGGCTGCCATCCTTGTCGAGCAGCAAGACCGAACCGAATATCCCCGCCAGTTGGGACTCGACCAGACGCATGAGCCGCTCGAGCACGTCTTCGAGGGGAGCGCTCTTTGCGATCATCTCGAGGATATGCGCCTGCCCGTCGCGAAGGATTTCGGCCTGCTTGCGCGCAGTGATGTCACGGGCAATGCCGACGAGGCCGAAAATGTTGTTCTGAACGTTGCGCAACGGCAGTTTCGTAGACAGGAACCATTTGCCGGTGCCTGACGCATCGACGACGAACTCCTCCTCGTCGATCATCGGCTGTCCGTCGCGCATCAGTTGCTGCTCGATGACGCGAAATTTCTGCGCAAGATCCGGCGCGTGAAGGTCGAAGTCGCTCAGACCGATCATGTCGCTCGTGCTGTCTCGACCGCTGTCGGACGCAATGGCTCGGTTGGCGACGACGAAGCGGCTTTCGGTGTCCTTCACCCACATGTAGTCAGGCACCAGGTCGATCAGCGTCTGCAAGGAGATACGCTCGTCGACGACCAAGCGGTTGGCGCTGAGCTCGCTGATGTCCTCATGCGTGGCCACCCAGCCGCCGTCAGGCATCGGCTGATGGCAGACCTGAATTGTCCGGCCATCGGCGAGCTCGGCTGTCCAGTTCCCCGAAGCCGCGCCCGAATTGACTGCCCGGGCCAACGCCAGATAAGCGTCCGCATTCATTGCCGAGGTTCCGACAGCGACGCGCCGCTCGACGATTTCGCGCAGCGCCGCACCCGGCTGCAATTGCTCCGGTGCAAGGCGATAGATTTCCGCATAGCGTCGATTGCACAGGATCAGCCGTTCATCGGCATCAAAGAAACAGATGCCTTGCGAGATGTTCTCTATCGCGGTCTGGAACCGCAGTGCCTGGTCCTGAAGTGCCGCAATCGTGGCGCGAAGCTCGCGCTCGAGGGCCTCATATGAGGCAGTCGCCAGTTGTGCCAGCGTCGTCAAATTTGCGGATTCGGGCGCGTCGGTTTGCCTGGATGACTTCGTGGCCAAAGTATCCATCCGGTGAAGACCGCAGACGTGTATCCGGCGGCCATGAGGACCTGAGCACCGCGGTGCCGGCGTCAAGTTTTTGATGGGGAGACGCGATGATATTCTTCG
>NZ_JAMYQC010000018.1:0-129868 GCF_040320645.1 Mesorhizobium sp. M0633 | reverse complement strand
GAGCCAGGTGCGGATCTGGTTGGCGGTTGGCCGGACCGATATGCGTCGCGGAATGCAAGGCCTCGCTCTGCAGGTTCAGGAGACGTTGGGCCGGGATCCGCATTTATGCGTCGGGCGGGATTATGTGGCGGAGCCGCCCTGACGCCCGTCAGGGCCGGCCAAGTCCGACTTGCCTCGCCACATAATATTTCATGCCTCTCCCGTGGGCGCGGGATTCCCCTGCGCCACAACACCGGAGGTGCAGGATGCTCGAGTTCTATTTTTCATATTGTGGGGTGCTCAAGCGCCTGCGCAGCGGTGCACTCGGTGGCGAGATGGATCGCCTCGCGGAGCATTTTTTCGCCATGGGGTATAAGCGAGCGTCCGCCAAGATTTACCTGAGCCGGATTGCGCGCTTTAGCCAGTTTGCCGCGACGCGCTGTGGTCCGATGCCGATCCATCAAGATGTCGTCGATAGTTATTTGTGCACGTTTATGACGGATTCTCCACGCATTGGAGCAGCGTCGGCGCTGGGACACGCACTGCGAGTGGCTCCGGAGCGGTTCATTGCTTCCGTTCTCAGTGTAGATGCTGACCCGGATGCTCCGCTTCTGGCTTCCTTTTCGGACTATCTGCGCAGGGTGCGGGGCCTGGAGCCGAAGACCCGCGAAGGTGTTCTTCTGGGCGGCCGCCGCCTTCTGGATTGGTTCCGCCATCACCATCCCGGCCACGACGTCGAGGCGTTGACGGCTGATTACGTCCTCGCTGCTGTCGAGCATCGGCTGTCCCTATCGGCAACCTCCGGCGCCCGCACGGCAGCGACTTCTCACATCCGAACATTCCTTCGGTTTTTATATTGGGCTGGGCACCACGATCAGGATCTCGCCCACGTCGTCCCAAGGACGCCCCATTGGCGTTTGGCGCATCTGCCGCCGCGCCTTGCATGGGATGACGTTCGGCGGGCGATCGACGCGATCGGCGCAACGACGCCGGTCGACATCCGCGATCGAGCCGTCCTGCTGTTACTCGCCACCACGGGTATTCGCAACGGCGAGCTACGCGCCATTCAGCTCCAGGATATCAACTGGCGAGCTAGCGAGGTTTTTGTCCGGCGCACCAAAGGCAAGCGTGATCGGGTGGCGCCGCTCCTCGAGGAGACCGGCGCCGCGCTCGCCGACTACATCTTGCGCGCTCGACCGAAGGTGGATAGCCCATATCTGTTCCTGTCCTTCACGCCGCCCGTGGGACCGTTCAGGTGCGCATCGCCTGTTTCGAGGATCGTGCGGAAGCGGTTGCGGCATGGCGGAGTCGAACTCGGGCGGGTCGCAGGTGCACATCTCCTGCGCCACAGCCTTGCCACCCAGCTCGTCAGGCAGCGAACGCCGATCAACGAGGTCGCCGATCTTCTCGGGCACCGCAGCATCAATACAACAGCGCTGTACGTAAAGGTCGCGGCCTCGCAGCTCGCCGAGGTCGCACTCCCCTTTCCGGGAGGCGTCGCATGACCGCTTTTGCCCGATTCCTCGGCGAGAAGGCCGAGCGTTACATCGAACTGCGCCACTCCCTCGGCTACGCCTTCAGCAAGCAAGCTGGCACGTTGCGGGCTTTCGTCCGCTACGTTGAGCGCGCTCAGCTCGATGCCCCCGCCACCCAGACGATGGCGCTGGACTTCGTGCTGTCGTTCGGCGGCGCCGCCAACGGCCGCGCAACTCGTCACGGCGTGCTCCGCCGATTCTACGAGTATCTCGCCGTCTATGACACCCAAACCGAGGCCTTGGAGCGCAGAGCTTTCCCCAGATCCAGAGCGATTCCGCCTCCGCGTATCCTCAGCGAGGCAGAGTTGGCGTCGCTCATAGACGCATGTGACCGCATTTCGCCAGGAACCCCTCTCAGGGGCCGGACGATGGTGACGGTGATCGGAGTGTTGGCGAGTTCGGGACTGCGATCGGGCGAAGTGGTCAGGCTTGATCGTTCCGACGTCGATCTGTCCAACGGGATTCTCCTCGTTCGGAAGACGAAGTTCCGCAAGGACCGTCTCGTTCCAGTTCACACGACGACCCAAACAGCCCTTCGTCACTACGTGCGTGAGCGCGATGCGGCTTTTCCCACGCCCAAGGACCAGGCCTTCTTCCTCAGCTCCCGAGGCAACCGTCTGTCGGCGAGCGGTCTGCAAAGCGCATTCGCTAAGGTCCGCAAGCTCGCTGGCCTTGATGACGGCAAGCCTTTGAGACCGCACGATCTCAGGCACCGGTTCGCCGTGACCCGTCTTAGCCTCTGGCACGAACAGCGCGCCAACGTTCAGGCGCTTCTGCCTCTGCTTGCCACTTATCTCGGCCACGCCAGCTACAGCGACACCGCCTACTACCTCACTGGCTCTGCGGATCTTCTCGCCATTGCGGCGGAGCGCGCCTTCCTCGATGAAGGTGCAGCATGAGCGAACATTTGCTCCTGGCCTCGCTCCTGGAGTCCTACTTTCGCCGGCGCTTGACCAAGCAGCGCAACGCGACTCCCGCGACCGTGGCCAGCTATCGCGACGCCTTGCGCATGCTGATCCTCTTTGCCGCCGCCCGGTTGCGGAAGAAGCCGGCGGCGTTGACGCTCGAAGAGCTTGATCGAGACCTTGTTCTCGCTTTTCTCGACGAACTCGAGGAGAAGCGGAACAATTCCGTCGCCACGCGCAACGCCCGCCTGGCCGCGATCCGATCTTTTTTCCACCACGTCGCTGCCGCCGACCCGGCGTCCTTCGGCGTCGCCCAACGCGTGCTGACGATTCCCATTAAACGGACGCACATTGAGGTGACGTACCACCTCACCAGGGCCGAAGTGGACACCCTCATCGCGGCGCCTGATCCAAAGACGCCCCGTGGTCGGCGCGACCGCGCCTTTCTGCTCTTCTTGGCACGGACCGGCGCCCGGGTCTCCGAAGCCACCGGCGTTAACGCAAACGACCTTCAGTTGGAGCGCCCGCACCCACAAGTGCTGCTGCGCGGCAAAGGGCGCAGAGACCGCGTCGTCCCCATTCCTAAGGACCTGGCGCGATCGCTGACAACTTTGTTGAGCGAGCGCGGGATCGCCCATCACGAGCCGCGACCGATATTCGTCGGCGCCCGCAACGAGCGTCTGACTCGTTTCGGAGCGACCCATATCGTACGACGTGCGGCCGCCGAGGCCGTGGCTATCAGGCCGGCCTTGGCCGACAAGCCCATATCGCCGCACATCTTCCGGCACTCCCTCGCCATGAAGCTTCTCCAGTCCGGCGTGGACCTTTTAACGATCCAAGCCTGGCTCGGGCACGCACAGGTCGCCACGACCCACCGCTATGCCGCCGCGGATGTCGAGATGATGCGCAACGGACTCGAGAAGGCGGGCGTCGCCGGCGACCACGGCGTGCGTTTCCGACCGAACGACGCCGTTCTGCAACTGCTGAACAGCATCTAAATATTATGTGGCGGAGGCAGTCGGACTTGGCCGGCCCTGACGGGCGTCAGGGCGGCTCCGCCACATAATCCCGCCCGACGCATAAGAACGGATCCGAACCGGCATCGCGCACCAGTGCCAGAAGGCCGTCGGGACCTTTTCTAAAATCGACGGGATGACTGGCGACCAACACCTTCACGCCGGCCGGGATCATGCCTGGCGGACCGCCCGGATAATCCTGGCCAAATGATCCTGGCCGACGTCGGCGCCGGCCCGAATGACCACATCGCCCAAACAGATCTCCACTGCCGAAGACGCCGCTTGGGTGACCTCGACAAAGCCAAGCCGATCCGCATCTCGCCGCGGCGTGACCGCACCGCTCTTGATCGCCTTGCTCCGCCAGCCGAACAGCTGGGCTGGCGCCATCCCCGCTTGTCTGGCGATGGCCGATACATTCGCGCCCGGCTTCAGTGTCGCCTCGATCAGCCGCGACTTCGCTTCCGCCGACCAGCGCCGCCGCGGACGCTGCGGGCTTGCCTCCAGCCGGTTCGGGACCGCCTCAAGGACATGGAAACTTCTATCATCAGGCTTAGGCGCAGACATAGAAATTGACACTGTAAGCTCCTCGGCTTCTTCAGTGTCACTATCTCTCGCTCATCACCTCAAGCCGCGCCAGATGGGGTCGGCTTGGCGCTTACATACGAGCGAGTGATGGCGTTCCACATCAAAAATCCCGAGACCGACGCACTGGCCCGCCGGGTCGCCGCACTTAAGAGGACTGGTCTGACAGAGGCCGTCCATGCCGCGCTCAAGCATGAGCTTGAGCGCGAACAGGCTAGACCGTCCCTCGTAGAGATCGGCGTCAGGTTCTGCCGTGATCTGCGAGCCCGGGGCAAGCCTGATCACGGCAGGCCCGCCGACAAGGCGTTTCGCGACAGCCTGCCGAGAATGACTGATGTTCATCGACGCCTCGGCCCTGACGGCGCTGATGACCAACGAGGATGATGCGCGAACTCCTGGCCGGGACCCGGCGCGGCTGAACGGTGTTGAACCGGACTTTACTTGGCTGGCCACGGTCCAGATTGGATCACGTTCAAGAACCTAAAATGCGGCGGGCTTGCTTCGGATGGTTAAGGCCAGGAGCGCCTCCGAAAGTCGTTTCTTCGCCCGCTCGACCCCGTTCTCGTCGATTGCCTCAACATCGAGGAACAAGTCGAGGCCAGTCGCGTGCTCGCTGATGACCTGAGGGCGCTGGGCGAGTTCACCCAGAAGGCCCTCGACTTCGTAGGGGACAACCTCCCGGCTGATCCCCTTCATGGCAATCGGTGCTAACGGACGCGCCCGGACAAGGTCGCGCACGAGCGCGTAAGTCTCATAGCTGAGGCAGATGCCGCCGGGCTCGGCAATCGACTGCAGACGGGCCGCCAAGTTCGCTTCGGCTCCGATGATCGTGTAGTCCATCCGATCATCGGAACCGAAGTTCCCAACATTGCAATAGCCCGTGTTGATACCCATGCGAGCTCGGAAGGGCCGTTCAACTCCGCGGTCATGCCACACCCTGTTCAACTGCTCCAGCCGACGCTGCATGTCGACAGCCATGCGCAAGCAGGCTCTCGCGTCTTCCTCGATGCCTTGCGTCTCGGGGTCTCCGAAGAACACAAGAAGCGCGTCGCCGATGAACTTGTCGACGGTGGCGCCGTGTTTGAGCGCGATCGTCGACATCTCGGTGAAGTACTCGTTGAGGAGAAGCGTCAGGTCCTCGGGCTGGAGCCGTTCCACGATCGCGGTGAAATCCTTGACGTCGGAGAAAAAGATCGTGAGCTTCTTGCGCTCGGTCGCGATGGTGACGTCCTTCTGGCCGCTGAAGATGCTTTTGTAAATTTGAGGCGAAAGGTATTTGGCGATCTTCAATGAAATCGCGGCCAGGAAGTCGTTTGCCTCCGAAAGCTCCTTGTTGATGCCCTGAACCAACGTGGACTGCCGACGCTGCAGGAGAATGAACGTCAGGCCCGCCGCCGCTGCGAAGCCGAAATATAGAAGCAGATACTTGAAGGTCAGCACGTTCGCAGCGATAGGCTGATTGACTGATATCTCCTGGATCCCTCGGACATCCCCTACCTTCCAGTCCGTCTTGGGGCTGTCCGGGTGTGAGTTATGGCAGGTCACGCAGACTTGTCCCATTACAACAGGGGCCGCGGCGCGGACCTGCCGGTCAAACAGTGAACCCGAGACCTCGATGATCGGCTCCTTCGGGTTGGCGCGCAAAGCCAAGATTGCATTCCGCTCGAACGCATCGAGCTGGTGGGGCGCGCGACCTTTGAAAGGCAGATCCGAGACGAACCGATATTTGACCGAGCCGTCGTGAGCGCTGATGCGCTTGCCGAGTTCGATCGAGAGGGTTGCTGGAATAGGGATCGCGCCTGGCACGTCCCGGTAGTTGTGCGTCGCAGTCACGGCGCCGTTAGCTTGCAGCACGCGTCCCACGACGTCGCTGCCGTAGAATCCGCGCATTTCGTCGATGATCCGGCTGATTTCGCTGGCTTGCCTGCGCAGCATCCGTTCCGACAGGTCTCGGAGGTCGAGCCAGGCTGCGACGGGCAGACCGATAAGGCCGATGACCACTGCCGCCACCAGGAGCGGTCCCATGGTGCGCTGCTGGCGCGCAATCTGTTCACCCAGTCCAGCCATTGTGCAAGCGCCCGGCCGTCATTAGTATCTGAACTATAGCTCATTCCCGGCACGGTACCAGAGTCAGTCTTGGCTCGATGAAAACACGTCAGCCCTGCAATGTCGGAACGACCTTGAGCGGTTGTTGCGAAGCCCCGACCCTCACAGCGGATTTCGCAATCTGGCGCTAGACGGGGATGTCGCAAAGTCGGTTATGGCCCGGAATGCGCTCCGCGATAACCGCTCAGGGCCCAAAAATTCACCTCTGGCAAGGTTGGGACTTCTGCGGTCGGAGAGCGGGTCGGAGAAGAAAGTGTCCCGCAAAACGTATCCGCGCGTCGGTCGCACTATGGAATGGGACACCGCGGCGGGGTGACGCGCGCTGCTGGCAGCATGACGCGCACCTGAATGGTGCGCCGCTCGCCTGCGGTAAGCGCAACCAGAGCGACGACGAGGATTTCGCCAATTCGCATTTCGTTGCCAGCGGCAAGGCTGCCACAGTCGCTTAGCCACCATGATTGAACTCCGATGCCATCCCGGCTCGTCGCCCGCGCAAATGACGCTGTCGCGCACGCGACGCCTGAGTGAAGCACTTATTTTCAGCCGAACCCTTGTGGCTGGAGTAACCATCCGGTGTGGCTCGTGGCATAGGCGGTTTCGCGTGTCAGACTGCTTGCATGGAGATCGACACCGACAAGATCGACGACGCCGTTCTGGGCCTGCTTTGGCTGACGCTGCATGAAGAGAGGCGCGCCTGGAAGGGTTTGGATTGGAATGCTCTGGATCGCTTGCACGAGAAGGGGCTGATCGCGAATCCGGCAAACAAGGCGAAGTCAGTGGTTCTGACAGATGAAGGACTGCGGCGTGCTGAGGAGCTATTCCGAACCCTGTTCACTCGCCCGGCGCCCTGAGCCAGAGCGCGGGACGGGCGCCTGCGAGCTGATAGCGCACATGGCTGAATTTCGACACCGGCGGCGCGCTGACCGCAGGCGGGACGGCCAGTGCTCTCGCCGTACGGCCAAATTCGTCTACGCCAACGGGCGCATCCAACTGTTAAGGCAGTGGCAGAGAACACCGCAGCCGCGGCCCTCAATGTCAACGGCATTGACGCGAAGTCCATCCGCAAATGCTTTCTGCCGGCGAATCGGCGTTGCCCGGGCCGAGTTGCAGGCAGGCAGCGGGCCTGCGCCCGCTGCTGGCACATGGGATGTTGAAGAGGCAGATTACCGCAAGCAATGTGTCATTATGGCTGCGGATTTCCGAAGGCAGGTTTCTCAAGCACGAGCACATGACTACCAAGAGGCGATGTGTGAGTGCTCTTCACCTGGAACCCCTCGTCAGAAAGCGTTTCGATGAATTCGCCATCCGTTCCAGGCGGAACGCGGGCAACGACGTTTGAGGTGCGCCTCACAATATTGGAAAGCACCCTTCGCGCCTTGCCTGGGCCGATGTTGCGCTGCATGTGCTGATAGACGGCCAGCAGCAGGACGATATCGTATTTCGGTAGAAGGATATTGCCGAGGCGCCGGCTGCCGAGATTCAGGCGATCGAACCGGGCATGTACCGGGGAGCCGCTCAATAACATTTTTGCAGTCTCGATGTGCGGCTTGGCGATGTCGATCCCGTGGATCGAGCTGGGTTTCAGCTTGGATATCTCATAGGCGACAACACCCATATTGCAGCCAACATCGAGAATGGATTTTCCGGCGTAGTCGACCTTTGCGGAGAATAGTCCGTCAAGTCTGTCGTCCCACGTTCCGGCAAAACCCCTTTTGAATCTTGACCACCACAAATTATCAGCTCCTTTGGGAAGAGCCCCCTTGAGCGCCTCCTACCACGAGAGAATTAATGGTCGATACCCTTTCAACTGGAATTGATCACATTGACGAACCAAGGCAGGGACGTGTGCGGCCGCGTCACAACCCCATCACCTTGAGTGCCGCGGGAACCGCATAGCGGCTGCCGTCATAGCGCATCCGGTAGGTCCGCTTCACAGGCTTGCCAGGATGGGACTGGCATTCGCCATTCTGGTCGGGGGAGGGATTGTCGGTATCCGTCCGCTCGACCGCAATGATGTCATGACAGCCGTGGTGGCGCGCCGGGCTCATCGTCAGCCTGACCTGGCTGGAATGGAAGGATCCGGCGCAACTGGCATCGCCTTCGCCGCCAGTGCCGGCCACCACGAGACCGTCGAGCACCACGCGCAGCGCACCGCCGGCGAGGGCATAGAGCCGCAGGTCGGTTTCAGTGAAGGGATTGGCCTGCGAATGGTTTGCCATTTCGATGCGCAGGCCGAAGGCGGTGACCTCAGGGGCCATTGCATAGCGGCCGGTGTCGAATTCCACCTTACGGATCGCGATGGCATCATCGGTCATCAGTCCAGGCTGGAGCAGGCGCTGGCGCACACGCAGCGTATTCCTGTCGACGACCAGAAGCTCGATATCGCCGACATGCAGGTGGTCGCCGTTAGCGCTGTCAATCAGCGGTACCGCGACCAAAAGCAGGTCGTCATGAGCCGGCCAGATCTTGCAGGCCAGGCCGAATGGCGCATCGCTCTCCGGGAGCGTCGAGGCGATGCTGGTATGGGGTTCAAGCGTGAACGAGGTGCCGTCGGCGCTCTTTCGGGCCTTGGGATAGGCCTGCTGCACCAGCGCGGCGGCATCGCCGCAATCGCCCGCCGCGGCCTTGGCGGGCGATAGGCTGGTCAGGCAGAGGAAGAAGACAGGCAACAGGATTCGCATGAGGTTCTCACGTCACAGCGCCGGATGCGGGCAGGCATGTCTACGCGAGATTGCTGGCGGCGCACAGGGGTGCGCGGAAAGTGCGGCTAACGAGGCCTCGATGAACTGCTGAATCGAGAGAGCTCGTTTGAGTTCCCTACGACGCATGCCCCCAGTGCTGAACCCGGTCATCCACGGACCGACTGTACTGGCAGATCAAGATGTGTGGCTGGGTCGGCCGCGGATCGAGCCCTTGTACCGCCCATGAACCGTTTCACATCGGCCTCCCTCCAAAGCCGGGACCAGGCGCATTTGTCGCCAAGATAATCTCGACTAGAGGATTGCCTCTGGCGTCGGCAGCCTGAAAGAAAGCAAAGGCGCTCGCTTCCTTTCGAAGATGTAGGAGCTCGGCCTCCATACCCCTCGACCGAATTCCGTTAACGGGGCCAGTGCGCGGGTGCGGGCTGAGAAATGGGGTGCCGCTAAGGGGTTCGGAGCGACCGCTCGGCACACAAGGCCGGGATACTGGCGACCCTATGGCGCCTTGGAAAAGCAGCACTGCCTCGGCGCGACCCCGGTTTGATCCGTCGTTGTGGCTGGGCTGGTTGGCTCGTGGGTTTCGCGCGCACGACCGAGCGGAGCGACCAACGCGATGACGAGGATTCGCCAACCTGCATTTCATCGCCAGCGGCAAGGCCACCATCCGCGCTTAGCCAGCCTGCTGGACCCGCTCCCGGGGTCATCGCCCGCGCTATTGACCCAGCCGCATAAAAAGCATCCTGCCGCAGAATAGCTGATACGCAGTGGCGATGATCAGCTCTTTTGCTGGTCAGCCCAATTACCGGGATCCCAATCCCGAATTCAAAAGGCGATCTTCACACCCAGCTTGCCGCTGACGGTTGAACTGTCTTGAGACCACTTACCGCGAATTTCGCTGCTGAGCATTATCGATTGAGACATTTTCAGGTTGAAGCCGGACGACAGTGCAGCCGAAAAGTCCGCGTCATCAAAGTCACTCTCTCTACCGTCGGCGCTTGCCGTGTTGGAATAGCCGAAGCGCTCCTGGATATCCAATCGCGCATAGGGGCTGATCACCATGCCATTGCCGAGCAGAAAATCAGCGTAGACTCCAGGTTCGAATTTGACTGCGCCAAACGACAACCGGCTCTTTCCATAGACAGTGTCAAAGCTGTCTGTGTATCCATCGCCGGTAAAGATGACGCCCAACAATCCGCCGCGGATGTCGAGTCGCACCCGATCGGTCAGGTTGAAGATGCGACCAATTGAGCCTGTCAGTGCATAGCCCTGTGTGTCGTAGCTGCCGAAAGTGCGTGCCGCCCTTTCGATGTCGGTGTTCCCAAGGAACGCAGATGCTGCCACGAGCGCATAACTTGTGCCGCGTCGAATGAGCCCGTAGCCGCCGAACATCCCACTTCTGTTGGTTGCTTCACCCTCCCCGATGAACCCGAATGCGTCGGAATCGACTTTGGCCGAGGCATACCCGGCGAACAGGCCGAGGTTCAGCCCATGCTCGCTGCCGAATCCAAAACGCTTTGCGGCATTGAAGTCGACGCTGATGGCAGCGGAGAATTCATCTACGCGGAAGCTCGGCCCATCAAGGACGCCCAAGCTATTCGAAATCGAGAAGCCGTCATGTTCCGTGCGAGCCAACTGACCGGAAGCGAAAACACCGAACGGCGTCGACTGAGCGAGCGGAACCCCGTTCGCGAGGCCGACGTCCGCTTCGACTACGCTGTCAACTACATCACCAAGCGCCCCCAAAGACGTGTCGACAATTACGCTGTTGGTCGCACCTCCAAGATAGCAGTTCGTGTCCAGAAAGATGCCCTCACTGTCGATAATGCAGGCGCTTGCCTGAGAAGGCAGTAAGATCAATGCAGCGGCAAACGAGAATATGCCCGCTGCGCATAAGCGCCGAGCGAAGCTTTCCTTCATTGTCCTTTCCCCTCTTAACTACAAAGCTAATGTAATAAGGGATGCGATACGCAGAAGATTCTCAATGCAATATCTGGCTGTGGCAGCGTGGGTGCAACATATTGCACCGGCGCTGGCAAGAGTGTAGCAGGTTCTCGCCGCTCGGGATATGGGTTTTGTACATTGCTCGATTTCTGCTTGCTAGAACCTGCGGCGGAGCTTGCCGACCGGATCTGTCGATTGCACGCGCCAGCGCTACTTTGTCGGATGATCACTGCGTCAAGAAAGCGGGCTAGCACCACCCTTGCGCTTTCTTTGAGGTGATTTCTGGTGTAAAAAAACCGCTGCACTCCGAGACATAAGTTTCACGCGCAAGAGTAGCGTGAGCCGGTTCGACACTTCGACGACTCTGAGATTGTCGCATGCTGAAACGAGCCTGTTACATGACCCACAGTCCCTTCCTGCGCATCATAATGGTTCTGCTGGTGACACTGGTTGGATCGGTACGCGCTCAAGCGGCGGTCGAAGATGAACCAACGCCACAGTCAAGCAAGCGGCTCGCCATTGTCATCGGCAACTCCGATTACCAAAGTGTTCGTCTCCCACACTTGCCCAATGCGGTGAACGACGCCACAAGGCTTTCCGAAAGCCTGGGAAGGCTGAATTTTGATGTGCTGCTGGGAGTGGATCTCTCCCTTGCCGGTTTCGGCAAGCTCTTTCGCCAGGCCGATGGCAAGCTTGTGGGCGCCAGCGCGGTGCTGATTTTCTACGCCGGGCATGGCGTGCAGCTTCAGGGCGAGAATTACCTGCTGCCGGTCGACACGCCCGATCCTGAAACCATCGGGGAACTGACTGCGAAAGCAATCAAGCTCAACGACCTGATCGCACGATTCTCAAGTCGGGAACGGCAGACCTTCATTTTCCTCGACGCGTGCCGAAACAACCCGATGGGCAAAGGCCCAAGTGTAATGGATGGGCTTGCGCAGGTCGAAGTGGGCGAAAACACGTTTGTTGCCTTTGCAACCCAGCCAGGCAACATCACGGCGGACGGCTCGGGAGACAACAGCCCGTTCACCACAGCCCTTTTGAAGAATGTCGAGATCCCAGGGCTCAGCATTTCGGACATGATGATCCGCGTGCGCAACGAGACTGAAGCACTCACTGTCGGTCGTCAGGTCCCGTGGGATCAGTCCAACCTTCGCGAGCAGTTTTACTTCACCGAGCAGCAAGTGCTCGACCCGGCTCAGTTGAGCGCCAGCTTGTCGCGCATCCTGTCGGATCCTGTCGCGAAGCAAAGACTCCAGGTAGAACTTGCTTCCAACGACTTGCAGACTGCGGTGATTATCGTGGGACAGACTTTACGATCGCTGGAGGCTTCGGCGCCATCCGGCGCGTCAGCCGATGCGGTTGGTACGGAGATTGCCAGCCTCGAAGGGGCCCGGAAAAGTGTGATCTCCGGTCTCGAAACTTTGATCGTTGGCACGCAGGCTGGTGCAACGAAGCCTGAAAAACAAGCCGAGCTCGTACGCAGTGTCCAGACAGAATTGCGCCGCCTAGGTTGTTATCGAATGACCGTCGACGGAGATTGGGGCAAGGGCTCGCTCCATGCTCTCAGCACGTATTACAAGAACACCAAGCGAATAACGTCGGCCACCGAGCCGACCGTTGAACTTCTGGGGGAGCTCTTTTTGCACTCCGGCCGCGTCTGCAAAGACCCTGTGACCGTACCGCAGAGGCCCAGGCGAGCAAGTGTCGCCTCAGATGTTGCGCCCGTGCGGAAAAAGGGTGCTCCCAGCCGAAAAAATCCCAGAAACTCGCAGCCGCAATCCTCGCCTCCCGCAGCTGCTCCTCCCGATATCAATGGCGGAATTGGGATTGGCGGCGTTTTCTAGAGAAGCCATTGTTCCACGCGTACCCTTCTTGTCACGCGACCACAGCATGGCGTGATTTGGGCCCGCCTGCCGCAGCTAAACAACCTGGCTCGTACCGATCGCTGTTCCGGCGATCCGTTCCGCGTATATGAACGCGATTGTCTGGTGAGGTCTTCCGGACCGGAGAAGGTTGGATACGAGTTCCTCCCCCTCCGCCATACACTCGGACCCAACAATCTTGCCTCGGCTCGATGGTGCACGAACCGCGCAGAACCGCCGGGCTTTTCAATTCTAGCTGCCGGGACAATCGTCAAAATGCCGCTTCGCTGGGCAACGGGAACGAGTTTGCTTACGACGGCCCCCGTAGTGCTCAATCCGGTCGACTGTACTAGCCGAGATATGGTTTGGCGCGGGCGCGGGTCCAGCTCTGTGTCGCCGTGAACTGTTCGTTACCCGGATTTGATCCGTCGCTGTGCTTGAACTGGCAGGCTCGTAAGTGGCGCGTGGCCGACCGAGCAGAGCGCCAGGGATCGGAAGAGCACGCCTGGAGGTGTGACAGACGTTGCAGACACTCGGTCCCTGATGTAATTTAGCATTCGATCAAGTGAGGAATATGCCCGCTGTCGCGACGGCTTTTCTCTCTTTCTGTCTCGGCAGATTGCATGCTCTCTGACGGACCTTGCTACCACATGCTGTGTTCTTGTGGGCGAGGCAATAGCGTTCAAGGGAATTGCCATGCTCCGACTTTGCGGAATCATCGCAGCCTTCCTCCTCGCGAGCTTCACGACCTTTGAGGCTAGCGCCGACCGAAGGGTCGCCTTTGTCATCGGCAACTCGGAGTACCGACAATTCCCGGCACTCAAAAACCCGGCCAGGGATGCCGAGGACGTATCGAAAACGTTTCGACTGGCCGGTTTTGAGGTCTTCGTCGCAAGCGATCTGACCAAGCTGCAGTTCGAGGAGCAGTTTCGCAACTATCTGGCCGCAGTCGACGGCGCCGACCTAGCCGTCGTCTACTATTCCGGTCACGGCTTCCAGATCGGCGGCGAAAACTTCCTGATTCCGGTCGATGCCTCCTTGAAGCAGGCGGCAGACATCGAAGTCCAGGCCATCAAGCTCAACGATGTGCTGGAACAGTTGCGTTCGAAATCGAAGATCCAGGTGATCATCCTCGATGCCTGCCGCAACAATCCGTTCCCACGCAAGAATTACTGGCTGAGGGACCAGCTCATTACTGCCGGCAACGCCGGGCTCGCACAGGTGAGGAGCTCGCTGAACACCCTGATTGCGTTTGCCACCGAACCCGGGGCGGCGGCTTATGACGGCGCCGGCGAACTCAGTCCGTTTTCGGCAGCGTTTTCCCGTCGCGCGCTGGCCCCGAACCAGGAGATCCGCACCGTAATGGCGGCGGTGCGCCGCGATGTGGTGGAAGCCACAAACGGCCTCCAAGTTCCCTGGGAGAACTCGTCGCTGATCGACGAGGTCGTGCTAATGCGCCGCAGCAATCGCCCCTCGCTGCCGCCGGTGCTGGAGAAGGTCGTGCTGTCGGGAGTGGGACCCGTCGGCTTGGGCCTGCCCGAACCGATCGACGTCGACGGCGGCACGATCACATTGAGCATCGAAAGACCGCCTGCCTTGGGGCGCCTGATGCTGGACGGCAAGCCTGTCGAGGTGGGCGTGCCGATCCAAGGCAAGGACCTGCCCCATTTGCAGATGGATGTTCCCAAGGGTGTCGCTACGCAGGAAGAGGTGGATATGCTTGCCTATGCCACGCATGACGACTGGGGAGGCCAAACCCAAGGCATCGTGGTATTTCGGGTCAAGAGCGGCGAAGGCGCGCAAGGCGAAGAGATCATGGCCTCGCTCGAAGCCGAGCAGAAGCAGAACGTGCTGGAGCGCGGCATTCATATCACCGGTGCGGCCGAGGCGCTCGAAAACCGAAATTTCAATGTTCCCGTGGGTGTCGGTCCGGTTGCGCTGAACCTTGACTTCCCGACCGATGATCCCGCCGTCAGCCTGAAAGTTTCGGGTTATCCGGCAACGGGAACGCTCTCGCTGCCGGATCGAACCCTGGCGCCCGACTCGAGCCTGAGGTCCGGTGAAGTCGACCGGCTGCGCTACGAACCCCAGATCGGCGCCGAAGCCACGGTCGAGGTTGGCTTCGAAATCCGGGCGGACAGCAGATCATCCAAGCCCGCCACAATGAAACTGTCGCCGACAGTCGATCCGTGCGATACGGCTGCCGGCGAACCTCTCGACCTGCAAGGCGTCGTCCCCGGCTTGCTGCCGAACGAAATAGGCACCAGCGCGGCAGAGCTTTGCGAGGCCGCCGTGAAGGCTTATCCCGCCGTTCCGCGCTTCCGCTATGAACTGGGGCGCGCGCTCCTTGCGGCAGGCAAGGTCGACGAGGGCAGGACAGCCATCGAGGAAGCCGCAAAGAAGGGACACGTCCGTGCCGTGTTCGAGCTCGGCTACATGTATGCGACGGGAACCGGAATGGCCGTCGACCGCGCACAGGCCAACGCGCTTTATGCGGCGGCGTCGGACAAGGGGGATCCCTATGGCATGACGTCGTGGGGTCGCGCCTTGTTCAATGGGTATGGCGTCAAACCTGATACCAGCAAGGGTTTGGACCTGCTGCTCAAGGCAGCGGCGATGGGGCACACCTATGCAATGAACGATCTTGCCGCAATCTTCACCGAGGGCCGCAACGGCGTGACCGCCGATCCGGCCCGCGCCGTTGCGTTTCTGCAGGCCGGCGTCCAGCGGCAGGATATGTATTCGATGAACCTGCTCGGCCGCAATTACTTGTCTGGGCAGGGCGTGGAGAAGGATCCGAAAGAGGCGCTGGCGCTTTTTCAGAAGGCAATCGATCTCGGCCAGCCCTACGCTCCGGGCAGCCTCGCACGCATGTATCGGGACGGTGTCGACGTGGAACGGAACCTAGCGGAAGCGCAAAGATTGTTCGAAATTGGGATCGCGCGGGGCGATCAGTTCGCAGCTTTCGATCGCGCGGCCCTCGAATTGCAAAAGGGCGACAAGGCGGATCAGGCCGTTGCAGTGCGTTTCCTCGCGTTTGCGGCTGCGCTCGACCTGCGCAAGGAACTGCCGGACGTCCAAAGGACGCTGGCAAAATTCGGATCGAAGCCGAAAACGGTGGCGTTGAAGCAGCTGCACCAGGAACTGAAATCGAAGATCCCCGGGTCCGGTTCACTCGACACTCAACTGGTTCGCGCGGCCAGACGAGTCTGGGAAGAAGCCAATCCGCGTCGGGACTTGTTTTGATCAAGGAGGAGGCAATGGTGGAAAGGGCATTGAAGCGAGCAATCATCGGAACAACGCTATCCGGCGTCCTGGCGGGCCTCATGGGCTGCAATTCTCTGACACCCAAATTTGAACCGACGGCGCTGGTCGGCACGCCCCCGCCGAAGGTCGTTCGCAGGGTTCCTCCGCCAAAGGTCGTCAAGCCCGCTCCCAAACCCAGGGCCGCCAAGAAAGTGATTATACCGGTTGAAGAGGAGCCTGTTCCTGCGCCTGTCATCATTCCTCCTTCGGGCGGGAGCGGCGGGAGCGGAGGCGGGGGAGGCGGCTGGGGGGGGTGATCAGGTCAGGTGTGAGGGCCAAAGAAGGATCGCACGACCGTAGCGTTCCGTGGCCTTTGATCGATTCAGGAGGACCAGTAAGGCACCGCCGGACGAAACGGGCGGCAAACAGATATGTTCAACCTACCGCCACCGCGCCACACCTCGACTGTACCAGATGTTCCGGTTCCTGAACCAGGAGGTTGCGCCATTTCCTGACGCCTAAGAAAGAGAGACAAAGTCCGGATCGGCACATATTGTCCTTCGCAATGTCGTCCGCTGGATGCTTGCCCAGCTGACCTCGACTCGCACGTTGCCAAAGCGCTTCTTTCACCTCACATGTCTATTTCCGCGCTGTCGCCGTTATCATGCCCACCTGAAGCGACATGGAGCCGTCCACCACGAACTGCTGCCATTGCGCAGATGTCCCGCTCGAGCGCATCGCGTTTCACCGGGTCGGCTTGAGCGACCAACACGCGCTTTATGATTGCTTCAAGCTCTGATCGGGCGCGTTGCCCGACCGGCTCGTTGTGCGGGAGGGACTGATTTGACTCTATGGCCCAGCAGGAGCAGTGGCAGCCGGAGGGCAGCGCCGCGGGACTCTACGAGCGCTACCATTATGACGGCAGGAACGAAGAAGCAGTAGTAGTCATGGACCGAAGCTATGCCTTCAATCACGCCCAGCATGGCGCGGACATAGGCGAACTCCCGCGAAAGGTTTGACAGCGCAGATCAGCGCAAGATGTCCGACAGGCTCTCGGGCTTCTTCTCGCCAAGCGTCAGATCAAGGCCCGACAGCAGGTCGACGAGATGGCTTCGCATCAGGTCGGACGCGTCTTTTGCGTCGTGTTTTTCGATGGCATCGACAAGGGCGTGATGGGCCTGGCTTTCGCAGGTGGTGTCGCGGCGGCGCCAGTAGAGCGCGATGATCAGCGACGACCGCGACAGCAGGTCTTTGACGAAGCCGGTTAGGATCGAATGGCCGGCGATTTCGGCGATGCCGACATGGAATTTTGCCGACAGCATGATGGCGTCGCTGTCGCGGCCGGCATGCAGGGCCTCGTGCTCTTTTTCGAGATGAAGCCGCAGTTGCGCGATCTCGGCCGGCTTTGCCAGTTCGGCGGCAAGCGCCGCGACCTTGGGCTCGATCAGCGCCCGCGCTTCGAACACCTCGCGCGCTTCCTGCTTGGTCGGCTGGGCGACGAACGCGCCGCGGTTCGGCTCGAGCCGAGCCAAGCGGTCATGCGACAGCGCCTGCAGCGCCGCGCGTATCACCGCGCGGCTCACCGAATAGATCGAGGCGAGTTCGTCCTCGGGTAGTTTTGTGCCCGGTGCGAGGCGGTGGCTGACGATGGCGTCGCGCAGGCCGGCATAGACCGGAAACCAGCGCATCGTCGGCTTGTCGCCATCCCGTGGCTTTGGCCCAAGCAGGTCCATCGTCTCATTGTCCCGGCGGCCGGATCGCATAGCGGCGCGAACACCGCGTTTCCGGCCGGACATCGAACATCCTGTGTGGGAATGTCAACAATTTTGCACGCATCAGGACACACGGCCGGAGGGCGAAAAGGGCGCAAAGATTCCGGCGAAGGATTTTTCGAGTGGAACCTGGTAGCCGCCGCGCTTTGAGGTCGACAGGCCAAGGCCGACGAGGCTCTCGCAGAGTTTTACTGCGCAGGCGACGCCGTCGAGCACGGGAAGGCTATGTTCGCGGCTGAGCGCGGCGGCGAGGTCGGCCATGCCGGCGCATCCCAGCACAATCGCTTCGGCCCGGTCGTCGCGGATGGCGCGCTCGATCTCCTCCGAAATTCGATGGCGGGCGTTGGAGCCGGGCACTTCGAGCTCCAGAACGGGAACGTCGCTTGCCCGCACCCTGGCGCAGCGGCTGGCGAGGCCGTAGCGCACCAAATTGTGCTCGATCGCCGGCACCGAACGCGACAGCGTCGTCACCACGCTAAATTTGCCGGCAATCAGGCTCGCCATGTGAAACGCCGCTTCGCCGATGCCGACCACCGGCATCTCGCCGACGCAGCGTACTGCGTCGAGGCCGGTGTCGTCGAAGCAGGCGATGACGCAGGCGCTCGCCGCCGGATGTCTCTGGATCTCGCCGATCATTCCCGGGATGGCGAAGACCTCGTCGAAATAGCCTTCGACGCTCGGCGGCCCGTCCTTCGGATTGACGGCGATGATCCTGGTGCCGGCCGAAGCCGCGCGGCGCGCCGCCTCGCCGATCTTTTCGGTCATGGACGCGGTGGTGTTGGGATTGACGACGAGTACGTCCATTTGCGCTTTCATATTTCGCCGCCGAGATAGAGTTTCTTGACCCGGTCGTCGCCAAGCAGCTCAGCCGAATGTCCGGCCAGCGCGATCTTTCCGGTCGTCAGTGCGTAGGCGCGCTGCGAGATGCGCAGCGCCATGCGCGAATTCTGCTCGACCAGCAGCACGCTGACCTTTTCGTCGCGGTTGATTGCGACGATCGAGCGGGCGATGTCCTGCACGAGCTTCGGCGCGACGCCGAGCGAGGGTTCGTCGAGCAAGAGCAGCTTCGGCTTGGCCATCAGCGCCCGCCCGATCACCAGCATCTGCTGTTCGCCGCCGCTCATCGTGCCCGCCATCTGCGAATAGCGTTCCTTCAGGCGCGGAAAACGCCCGAGCACCATGTCCAGCGTCCTTGCGATGTCGGCCTTGTCGGTGCGGGTGAATGCGCCCATCATTAGATTGTCGCGCACCGTCATGTAGGAAAAGACGCGCCGCCCCTCCGGCACCATGGCGATGCCCATCCTGACCAGCTCATCCGGCCGCGTTTTGTCGATGCGACGGCCCTGGAAATGGATCTCGCCGCTGCGGACCTTTTTCAGGCCGGTGATGGCGCGCAGGACTGACGATTTGCCCGCACCGTTCGCGCCGATGAGCGCTACCGTCTCGCCCTCGTTGACGTTGAGCGACACACCCTTCAGTGCATAGACATGGTCGTAGTAGAGTTCGACGTCGGAGACTTTCAGCAGTTCGCTCATGGCTAAAATCCGATCGTCTCATCTTCGGCGCCGAGGTAGGCCTCGATGACCTTTTCGTTCTCCTGGATTTCCTTCGGCGTTCCCTCGGCGATTTTCACACCGAAGTTCAGGACGACGATACGGTCGGAAATGTTCATCACGGCAGGCATGTCGTGCTCGACGAGCAGCACGGTTACGCCGCGTTTGCGGACGCCGCGCACCATCTCCACCGTACGCGCGGTTTCGTCGTGGTTCATGCCGGCAAAGGGTTCGTCGAGCAGGAGCACGGTCGGGTTGGTGGCGAGGCCGATGGCAATCCCCAGAGCGCGCAGATGGCCGTGCGGCAGCGTGCTGGCGATCTCATGCCGTTGCGCGCCGAGATCGAGGAAGTCGATGATCTCGTCGGCGGATCGCCCGAATTCAGCCTCGTCGCGCCGCGCTGTAGTCGTGCCGAGATAGAAGCCGGCAAGGGTGGCATTGGAACGCAGGTGATGTGCGATGATGACGTTGTCGCGCACGGTCATGCCCTTGAAGATCGTCGTCTCCTGGAATGTGCGGACGACGCCCTTCCGGGCGACGATATGCGGCGCCAGACCTGAAATCCGCTGTCCGCGAAACAGCACCTCGCCCGAGGTCGGACTGATGAAAGAGGAAATCAGCTTGAACAGCGTCGATTTGCCGGCGCCGTTGGGACCGATCACGGAGAGGATTTCGCGTTCCCGGACGGCGAAGGAAACATTGTTAACCGCGACCAGCCCGCCGAAGCGTTTGGTCACTGCCTTGATCTGGAGAAGCTCGGTCATGGTCCTAGCCCTGCTTCTTGCCGAACAGCCGCAGGCTGAGCAGGCCGTTGGGAAGGAACAGCATCAGCGCGATCAGCACCGACGAGAAGATCAGCAACTGGAACTCGCCGGTCTCGAACAGGAAATCCCAGCCGAAATAGAGCACGAAGGTGCCGATCATCGGCCCGAAGACGTAGCTGAGCCCGCCGAGGAAGCAGTTCAGCATGAAGTTCACCGAGTCGGTGACGGTGAAGCTGGACGGATAGATCGACTGCGAGATGGCGACGAACATCGCCCCGCCGAGACCGCCGAGGAACGAGGAGATGGCGTAGGCGATGACGCGCAGATAGGCGATGTTGACGCCGATCGAGGAGGCCAGTTCCTCGTTCTGCTGCAGCGACCGGCAGAGCTTGCCGATGCGCGAATGGACAAGGCGGTAAAGCCCGGCAAAGCACAGCACCATCAGCACCACCGAGACGAGATAGAACGCCGGGCGTGGATTGGCGAGCGTCGCGAAATCGGGAAGGATGGTCAGGCCGACGATCGAAATGCCGCCGGGGAGCGGAATGCTCACCATGCCCTTGGCGCCGTTGGTGATCGGCAGCGCCAGCGCCAGCAGCCGCGCTACTTCGGTCAAAACCAGCGTGACCATGGCGAAATAGACGCCGCGGAGCCTGAGGATGGGCAGTCCGATCAGCACGCTTGCAGCGGCGCAGAACAGCCCGGCCAGCGGCAGTGTCAGCCAGAACGACACACCATACTGGACGACAAGGATGGCCGAAACATAGCCGCCCATAAGCGCGAAGGCGCCCTGGCCGATATTGATGCGGCCGATGTAGAAGGTCACCCATACGCCGGCGCTGGCGATACTGAGCAGCGCGACCGAGGTCAGCGTATAGTAGAGGTCGAGCCGACCGGTCGCCTCGATCAGCCAGGGCACGCCGATGAGTACGACCAGCAGGAAGACAGCGACGGCGAGGATGTTGCGTGTACGCTTCATGTCCATCACCCCCACGGCTTGCCCATGAGCCCGTTCGGGCGGATGCTGAGGAAGACCATCAGCGCGGCGAAGATGACGAGATAGGTAACGTCGCCATACTGGCGTAGCACTGTCAGGCCGACCGATTCCATCATGCCGAGGATGAAGCCGCCGGCGATTGCTCCGCTGACGACGCCGGCCCCACCGATCATCACCATCAAGAACGCCTTGATCGAGATCGGTCCGCCGATGCCCGAATTGACGCCGGTGATGGCGACCAGCAGCCCGCCGACTGTGCCGGCAAGCATGGCGCCAAGCGCAAAGCCGATCATCGAATAGCGGTCGACCTCGACGCCCATGAGCTGCGCCGCGACCCGGTCCTGCGCCAGCGCCCGCATGGCGCGTCCCGGCTTGCTGTACTGCATGAAAAGCACGAAGGAGGCGATGAACAGTATGGCGAGAGCGCCGACCAGCAGCCGGTCGTAAGGCATTATGAGGCTGTCAGAGACGAAGACGCCGTTGACGATCTTCGGCACGCCGCGCTGCTTTTCACCGAACAGGAGGAGGATCACGGCGTCGAGGAAGAATGCGACCGCCGCCGCAAGAAGCATCGTACTTTCCTCCCGCACGCTTCGTCTAATCACCGTTCTGAAAAGGAATTTCTCGACCAGCGCTCCAATGACCAGCAGCGTGATCCCGGACGCAACGAGCGCGACGACGAAAGGCATGCCGAGCTGGCCATATACGGTGTAGGTGATGAAGCCGCCGAGAACGTACATCTGCCCATGGGCAAAGTTAAGCACGTTCATCAGCGCGAAGATCAGGGTCAGACCGAGCGCGATCAAGGCGTATTGCGCGCCAAGATAGAGCCCGTTGGCGATGACTTGTTCCATCAGGATGGTTCCCCGGCCATTCAGAGGCTCAAGAAATGCAGAGCCTCTGCGGCAATCCGCTTCAGTGCGGTTGCGTCAATCGACTTGAGCGACGAAGAGCGTCTCGAACTTGCCGTCGCGGTATTCCGTGACCACCATCGGGACCGAAAGCTGGCGCTTCTGGCCGAATGACGTCATTCCGACATAGGTCAGCTTGGCATCGTCCTTCAGATAGGGATTGGGCGCCGAGAAAGTGTCGATCGTCTTCTTGAACTCCTCGACTTTGTCGATCGCGGCCGGGTTCGCCTTCAGCGTCTCGATGATGTATTCGAGGGCGTAGACCTTGGTGTTGGACTCGTCATTGTATTCGCCAAACATTTTCGTATAGCGGTCGACGAATTCCTTCATCGTGTCGGACGCGATTTCCGGCGTCGAGGCGCCGCCGACTGAGATGAAGCCGTTGGCCAACTCGCCCGCGCCCTCTTCCAGCACCTTGGCATCCTGCGCCGTTTCGGTGGAGATCAGACCTTCGTAGCCGAGCTCGCGCGCGGCGCGGATCAGCAGCGGCGCATTGCCGGGCGCGACACCCGAAAGCACCAGCAGGTCCGGTTTTTGCAAAACGATCGGCGTCAGTACCGGCGTGAAATCGCGGGTATCGTTTTGGTAGACATCCGTTGCAGCCACAACCTCGAGCCCGAGCGCCTTTGCCGCGGCAACACCGCCATCCCGCTGGCTCAGCGGATCGGATTCGTTGGCGGCGACAAAGGCAACTTTCTTCACGCCCCTGTTTTCCATGAGATATTTGTAGATCGCCGGAGCCGACTGGTAGTTGGCGATCATGCCGAGCACGGCGTTGGACGCCGGCGGGCTGTAGAGTTCCTTCGGGAACGCGTAGGGAAAATAGATGATGCCCTTGGATTCCGCTACGGGACGCACCGCCGCCGCGCCGTCGTCGACATTCGGACCGACGACATAGTGGATGCCCTCCTGGGCCATCTTCTCCATGCCGGCGATTGCCCGCTTCGGGTCCTTCTGGTCGTCGAAGGTGACGATTTTGATGTCGTAGGTCTCGTCACCAATCTTCACACCGCCGGTTTCGTTGATCCAGGCAGCGCGCGTCTGCATCGAGCGGACGTTGGATGTGCCCCACGCAGCGGCCGCGCCACTCGTCACGCCGACAAAGCCGATCTTGAGTTCCTTGTTGGCGGCGTGCACCGTGAGTGTGCCGCCGGCCATGATTGCCAGCGCGGAGACGGCGCCGCGCGCCGCGGATGTGATTATTGAACGCCTGTTGATCATTGTTCTTTCCCCTTTGGAGGCCGCGCATTGTTGCGACAGAACTCGACCGATACGCGGACTTTTGTGAGTGAAGGCTCAAATCAACCACCTGTCAACAAAACTTTTTCCGATTGTTGACAATCTTGTGAGCGGTCGTAGATGAAGAGCGCAAAAATTCGAATCGGCGTCGAATTCGGGTAGCGCTGGTTGGGGCGTATTCATTCATTCGGCTGCCATTTCCCCCTACGGCTGACTACGGCTGGGAAGCACAATGAACATGCCGATGCCGGGAACGTCGGCGGGAGGATAGGGGCGGGAGCGGGCTCCAGCTCTGCGGTTGGCTGCCAATCCGCTTCCGCCCTGGAGACGTTCCCCGTGTTCGTGGCTGGAGTCCTCCTTGTCCATGCGCTCGGTCGTGAGAGCGGCCTCAGCGAATGGGGAGCTAGTCTCTATTTCTCAGTCAGGCTGGTTTATCTCCCGCCCTACGCAGCGGGGGTTCCCCTGTTTCGTTCCCTCGTCTGGAATGTCGCATTCGTTGGAATTGTGCTGCTTTTGCCTGCGTCACTCTGGCCCGAGCTATAGTGCCCGCACCCAGAGCGCCATCACACGGCGAGATTCCCTTCCACCTATTCTCTGAAAGATCGACCGGAAAGGATCGTCAGCGGCCCGCTTGGCGCAACGGCCATCGAAGAAGAGCATCAGACGCGCTGTGGAGAACATCCACTCGCTGACTGACCGAAAAGGGTACATGGGAAGAGACCACATTGTTGGTAGCGAAGGTAAACCGGATGCTGCGCGGATGGGCGAACTAGTTCTCGGTAGGAACCACCAGCAAGGCATACCGGGCCCTCGACAGTTACACTGCAGTGCGGTTGCCCCGGTGGCTGCGTTCCAAACACAAGACCAGACGATGCAAGGGCGGGGCCCATCCAGACTCGCATCTTACGAGCACATCGGGCTCGTACGTCTGACCCGACTTGGACGTGGCGTGTCGTGGGTGAAGGCGTGAGTTTTTGTCCGAGAGCCGGATGCGGGAGATCTGCAGGTCCGGTTCGATGAGCGAGGTGTGGAAACGGAGCCAAGGTTGAATCAATAAGGCAGGGCCAGACGAAGGGGCGGCAAACAGATATGTTCAACCTACCGCCACTGCGCCACACCTCGACTCTACCGTTTCTTCGCGTTCACCAAGGGCGAAGAAACGCGGAAGGCTGGCATCTGATTGACGGTCGGAAAAGCGCGGTCGCGCCAGTTGTCGCACCTCATTAGACCGTTTCGAGCCGGCTGAACCGAACCGGGATGAGTTTGCGAGTCTTCAGTTGCCCTGCCGAATCCTTGTCGATGACCGTCAGCAACTGCACATCTTGAGGTCCCACAGGCAGAACCAGGCGTCCCCCCGGCTTGAGCTGCTCAAGCAAGGCCGGCGGCGCCCGCCCAGCCGCGACGGAGACCAGGATCTTGTCGTATGGGGCGTGCTCGGGCCAGCCGCGCGACCCGTCTCCGACACGAATGCCGACATTGGATAAGCCGAGGCCCTGCAGCAGAGCCTCGGCATGGCTTGCGAATTCCTCGATGATTTCTACGCTCCAAACCTGCCCGGCGAGTTCCGCGAGGATTGCGGTTTGATAGCCCAGGCCAGTGCCGATCTCGAGCACCGCCTCGTGCGGTTGGGGAGCAAGGAGATCGGTCATGAGAGCGACGATGAATGGCTGCGAGACGGTTTTATCGAAGCCGATCGGCAGCGGCATGTCCTGGTAGGCATAAGGTGCAACCGAGGCTGGCACGAAGAGATGCCGCGGCACTCGCCGCATCGCTGCCATCACCCGCTCATCGAGCGCCGCCTTGCCGAGTTCTTCGCTTGCAAGGTCGGTATGGATTGCAATCATCTCGACCATGTGCCTGCGTAGGACCGCGAGGTGCTCTTCGTTCATTGGCTTCATGACGGTGGGGCTTTCCTCAACCAGATTGCTGCCGGTGAGCATTATATCCTGTTCGTCACGGTAGCGCCCGCCATCGTTTCCATTACGGGTGCCCAGGGCAAGCGTGGGTGACCGTCTTGGCAGGCTATCGCCGGCGGCGACCCTGGAGATTCTGGGCGCTATATCGCCATAGCGGTGTGTCCCGTATGCGGCTATCTCGCGCATCAGCTTCGCCAGCACCGGCCGGGAGGGCGAGGCGCCGGAGCCGTGCTCCTGGTGGACGAGGCGGCAGCCAGCCACCTTGACCTCGTCGACTTGGGCGTCGGTCGCCCGATCCTCGGTCGACGCGGGCATCGCCAATGGGCGACCGATCGGGAGAACTGGACGTTGTGCGTGCATTTGGCCGGTTTCGGGGCTTTTGTGGGTTTTTGTGCACACAAGGAATGTGCCAGAACACGAACGTGTGAATGCGTCTGGTGAGGCCTCAACGACGTCTCATCCGCCAACCGAGACTTGTAGTCCGTCGCGCAATGCCATATCTTATGCACAAGAAATGTGTTTCTGAATATGGCAAGGGAGACAGGAATGACCCAAGCGTTGAAAGCTCCAGTTCAGAACGAACCGTTGGTGCTGTCCTATATGGATCGGGCTGGGAAGATCACTGTCGCCCAGGTTGCTGATGGATTCGGTATGTCCAAAGGTCAGCTTGCCGAAACGGCGGGTCTTGCGCGGGAAACCCTCTATAGGGTTGAGCGTAGCCGTGCTGCAAAGACGCAAGGTCGCCTTCGTGAAATGCTTGAGATCATCAGCAGGGTGACCGACTGGGCTGGAGGCAAGGAGCAGGCGATGGCTTGGTATCGGGCGCAGCCGATACCGGCCTTCGGCGGACGGACGGCGGAAGCTCTGGTTAAGGAAGGCAAGGCCAGCGCGGTTCGCGACTACCTGGATCACGTCGCCGTTGGTGGCTTTGCTTGAGGTTTGCCGGAATTTGCTACCGCGCCCATGATCCGCGTTGGTCGTTCCAGCCGATCTCAGGCGACGGAGCGGCTATTCGGGGTGCCAGATTCAACCCGAAAGGTGTGCGTACGCTTTATCTGGCGCTCGACGTCATGACGGCCGTGAAGGAGGCCAATCAGGGTTTTGCACATCGCATTGATCCCTGCGTGCTCTGCTCATACGAGATCGATTGCGATGACATTGTCGATCTGAGGACGGCGCAAGGCCAGGCCGACGCCGGGATCCGGTTCGAAGATATGGCTTGTGCATGGATGGATTTTCTCGCCGATGGCAAACGGCCGCCGTCATGGAGCATCCATGACCGCTTCGTTGCTGAAGGCAAGTTCGGCATTCTCGTGCCCAGCTTCGCGCCAGGTGCCGGTACATCCGATCAGAACCTCGTGCTATGGAGCTGGGGCGAGGTGCTCCCGCACCAGGTCAGGGTGATCGATCCGGGAGGCCGGCTGCCTCGGAACCAATTGTCCTGGAGCTAACGCCGCAAGGGTCGGATCGAATTGCGACTCAGGCGATTATCCGCCCGCCCGCCCGAGTGTGCGTTCCGCGTCATTGTAGTAGTTCGAGGCGCTGCATGGAGCGATGCTGCGACTGCTGGATGGCTTCGGGCAGCGGAATGGCGCGGCGTGCGGTTTCGGTGAGATAGCCGGAGCGCAAGCCATGGGCGGAGAAGGCTTGCGGATCGAGCCCGGCCTCGGCGGTGCGCCGCTTCAGGATCAGATTGACGGCCTGCGGCGTCAGGGCGCGCTTCGAGATTGCCCAGCGGTCGAGGCCGCCAAACACGGCGCCGTCGCTGATCCCGGCGCGCGCCAGCCAGTCCTTCAAAACCAGCACAGGCCGGCCGACGAGCAGCACGAAAGCGTCGCTGTCGGCTTGCGTCGTCTCTTTGCGGCCGAGCCGTATCGACAGGCATGGCAATTTATCGCCGTCGGAAGCGTTGGGATCGGCCGGAACCGGGTCTTCGTCGACCAGCTGTTCGACGCGAAGAGCAGAAATTTCGCTGCGACGCCGGCCGCCGGAGGCGAAGGCGCTGATGAGAATCGCGCGATCCCTGACGTCGACGAGACGGTTGCCGGCGCATGTTTTCAGGGGGGCGGCCAGAATATCGGCGGTCTTGATCGCGCTCTGCAGCCCGGCGCATTGAATTTTCCGACAAGTTCCGCCCCATTTGGTCAAGATTGACCAGCTCGACAGCCGCCGGCGCACGGTGGACGACGCGTGCGGTTTTTTGTCATCCGTAACAGGCCCTGGGCTACCCACCGACGCCGCTACGTCAGCCGGCATGCCCTGCGCCGGGTCGGCCTCGCGTTTCGAAAAATCCCAAACGTAGTGAGCGACGAATTTGAGGAGCAGGGATTCCGGCGCCGGCCAAGGCAGAGGCTGTCCGGTGGCGGCCAGCGACTAGGCGTCGAGATAGCCGAGGTCGGGCGAGCGCGCGGAGGGAGTTTTTGCCGATGCCTTCCTGGGCCAGATGGCGCAGCATCGCGACGTCGTCGTCGGTCAAAAGTTCGCGGCGGTCGAAGGGCAACACCGAATCCAATGCGAGTCGAGCGCCTCGGCGCGTCGAACACCATTGCCCGATGGCCGACCGACGCGGTCAGTTGCCATTCGCGAGCGGTCCGAGAATTCGGATTCCCTGGCCGCGCGCGGCAACTGCGAGCTTGCGATCGAGGGTGGCCAGCGGCAACGCGGTTTCGATTGCCAGCGCAAGGTAGGCGGCGTCATAGGCGCTAAGACCGTGCGCGATGGCAAGCTCGATGATGGCGCCGTCACGCCCTGCGCCCGCATCCTCAAGCGGCAGCCGGCGAAGTCGCGCCATTGCGGAGATCGATTCGCCGGGAACGATCCGCCCGCGCCGTTCGGCCGTCAGGACAATGCTGCGCGCCTCGTGCCAGAACAAGGAAGGGACTGGAGATTGGCCTCTCAGTCCCGCGATTGTTGTTTCGGCCGCCTCACTGTGCTGCTCCGGCAAGAGCCAGGCAGCGGCAAAGGAGGCGTCGAGGACCAAGATCATCAGTAGCGATGCCCTTCGTGACGCCAGGCCAGGATCTCTTCAGTGGTCACGGGCTTCGCCTTGGCGCGCGCGGCGCGAACCTCGTCGATCAAGGCGTCCAGCCGGTTATCCTTGTGGATTCGGGAGAGTTTTGCGATCGGATCGTTGCCACGCGAAATAATCACTTCCTCGCCGGCCTCGACTTTCGCCAGCAGTTCGGAGAGATGGGTCTTGGCCTCGCCGACCTTCACTGTGATGGTCATTTTTCCGTCCTCGTGTGGCGTTGTACGCTGTGGCCTCCTTGTTCCGCCACGGCCACTCTCGTCGCGCTGAGCGCAGCCTTGCACGACAAAGTTTGCGCGACCATAGCGTCGATTCCGTCGGTTGGTCAAGGCTTGGTCAAGTCACCGATAAGAGGTCATTATCGATAGTGTTCTTTGGCCTCACATCATCCTCGGTGACTGTGGCTTTCACTTCCCGATTTCAATTAAAGCCCTAAGCTGAAAAGTCAGACGATGGTTTTTGCCTTCTCGCTTCAATCGAAGGCGAGCGACGGGCCTTTTCCGAGGCTGTTGGCCCCAGTCCAGATGAACTCAAGAGGGTCGCGGCGGTGCCGAGTTCCGAAGGTCAGCGGCAAAGGATCTGCGGACATCGCGGCTAACGGCTCAGGGCAACTCCCGATACTTGAATCCATCGCGCGGAGGTAATACCATATTTCGAGGTGTCCTTACCGAGGCTGCAATGACAACGACCGTAACCGCAAAAGGTCAAGTGACCATTCCCAAGCCCGTGCGCGATCTCTTGGGCATCGCACCGGGCAGCCAAGTGGATTTTCGCCGCGCCGCCGACGGCAGCGTGGTGTTGGTTCGTGCGGACGAAAAACGGCCGGCGAGCCGCTTTGCCAAGCTGCGCGGCCATGCCGGCAAGGGGCTGAGCACCGAGGCGATCATGACCTTGACGCGCGACGAAGCGTGACGCTGGTCGACACCAACGTTCTGCTCGACCTCGTCACCGACGATCAGGACTGGGCGGAGTGGTCGATCGAACAGTTGGAGGCCGCCTCGCTGCGCGGACCGTTGCTGATCAACGACGTCGTCTATACAGAGCTCTCGGTCCGCTACAGCCGGATCGAGGATCTCGACGCCTTTCTTGACGCGGCCGGCCTCGAGATCGTGACGATGCCGCGGCCGGTGCTATTCCTGGCCGGAAAGGTGTTCACCCAGTATCGCAAATCGGGCGGATCGCGCACCGGGGTGCTGCCGGATTTCTTCATCGGCGCCCACGCGGCGGTCGGTAAGCTGCCGCTGCTCACCCGCGACGTCGGCCGTTATCGCACCTATTTTCCATCGCTGATGTTGATCACCCCAGCCTGCTGAGCGCGCCTGGCGAGGCCTCGAACCGCGCCGGCAGGGGAGGGTGCTTTTTAGAGCCCGGACGCTTTGGTCAGGTTGACTCGGTAACGATCGCGGCCGCGTTGGTATTTGCGGGTGTCGGTTTTATTTCCCGATTTCAATTGAAGTCGTAAGCTGAAATGCGGAACCGCCGTTTACACCTTGCGGCTAGCGCGAGGAGGGGACCGTCAGAGCCTTTGGTGAGGTCGACGCGGAACCGTCGCGCGCGGCAGCTCGTAAGGGCGGGACGTGCCGGAGTCATGCTCCGAAGTCAGTTCGCAGCCGGCCGAATGCTGCTCGACCCGCGCGCTTCTGTAGCTCGTCCGTCTACGCGCGCATGACCGCTCAGGCGTCACTGTGGTCGACGGAAGGACGATTGTGAGCCTCGCGAGCCATTTGCAGTGCCCGAGTCTCGCAGCTTGTGCCCATCCACGAATTGACTATTTTGCATGACTATGAGCGAGCATCTGGCCTTGGTTCTGACGACAGTTAACGCGCCCTACAGCGAACAGCTCGACGGGTGGCGCTGGCTCATTGTCTTTCGGATCTAGATCTGGCGAAGCAGTATCCTGGGCAGGTCAGTGCCTTCCTTGCAGAAGTGCCGGTCGAGCAGCAGATGGAGTTCGCCGCCGCGCACCAGATGCGGTCGATAATCCGAAGGCTTTCGCGGCCCATTTCTCTGCCTGGTCCGGCGAGACCTATTAACTCGCTGCTTGATGATCGAGGTCCATAGCCGTCGTCCGTCCAAATGGCGGCGGCTTTTCGCCATTGCTGCCGATCTGATCGACCAGCTCCGGAAGAAGGCCGGAGGTTTTGAATTCGAATGGTCGTTTGGCGGCGGCACGGCGATGATGATCCAGATCAACCATCGCGAAAGCCACGACGTCGATATCTTCCTCGACGACCCTCAGCTACTCGGCTTCATTGACCAAGAGCCAACAGGGAGGGCATTGCCGGTCGCCGGCAGAGCAACTTGGCCATATTAGGCGTTAGGCGGCGACAGTTCCATGTCTCGCCTTCTCGACCGTAACGGTCACCTTTCGGTCAAGCCGGTTCAGCACCCGCACAAGCCGATCGATGGTAAACTTGCCAAGATGGGCGTTGCGGATGTTCGAAATATCCGACGGCCTAACGCCGGTCACCTCCGCCGCAGCTCTGACCGTGAGGTGCCGCCGATTCAGCGCAGCGATGATCTCGGAAGGCCTTCATCTGCTTGGTATCGGCGTCGGGATCCCCCATGTCCGCGTAGACATTGCCGCTGCCTCTGACGATCTCGATTTTTTCTCTGTCATGACTCGATCTTCCGTATTTGCTTCAGCCGCGCCTTGATGAGGTCGATCGCCTCCTTAGGCGTGGCGATGCCCGTGGTCGACTTCTTCTGGAATGCACGCACGACCCAGATCAATCGCCGAGCTGGACGGCATAGATGACCCTGTAGGCGTCGGAGGGGTAGCGCAAGGCGATTTCCATCACGCCTGACCCCGGTGCTTCATCGGCTTTGCCAGATCGGCCTTCTGCCCGAAGCTTGCGACCGCCAGCGCGTCCAACATTCTATCCTGCACGGCTTTTGGCTTGCCGGCCGCAAGGCGGTGAAGCGGCGCTGAGGGCGGCGATGGTGCGGCTGCTCGACAGCCGCCTGAGTGCACCGACGGGGCGCTGACCGTCGCCAACCTGGCGCGCGAGGCCGGCGTCAGCCGGGCTACAGCGAACGCGCCGTCGCACTTCTCGCGGAGTTCCGTGCGGCCGAGGCCCGCCAGCGGTGGTCGTCTCCAAGGCCCTCAAGGAACGCGTCCCTGCACGCCCGGCAGCTCCAGCCCGCCGAGGGCCCCGTCGTGACGGGGTTGATCCGGCCGAAGAAAACCAGTGCTGCAGCGAACGTTCCTCGTAATATTGCGTTTAGCCATGAAAGACGACGATTCGCCCAAAGCATGCAAAAGGGCCCATCGGCTCTCGCGCCGCGATGCAAGGCCTGGAAAGCCTTACGCCAGATCAGTTTGTGAAAAGTCATTGCCCTTGTAAAGCAGGGCAAGCCGGTGAGCCTTCGCGCAAGCATAGGCAAAACAATCGCCGAAATTGAGATCGGCTTTGTGCCCGACTGCTTTGCCGTATTTCATGCTGGCTTCGATCGCCCGGTCGCCGATGTCGCCGGATATCATGATTTCTTTGCCGGCGATCTCGATCAAAAAGGCGTCGACGGTATCACGGGCTTGCGCCAGCATGTCGGCCGTGGGCTTGGCGTTCTTTTTGATGGCTTCGGCCGATGCTCGCGCGAGACCCTGGGCTGCCTCGAACCGGACGAGCGGGGAGATATACAGCGGCTTGGTCGCGGCCGCGAGCCGCTTTTCCAGTTCTTCCGCGCCAGGTTCCTCGTTCAGGATGGCAACGATCACCGAGGCATCGACGAACATCAGTCGTCGCCCCACATTTCGTCGGTGAATTTCTTCATATCGAAATCAGGGTTGGCCGGCCCGATCCGCCGCGCCATTTCCTTGACTTTGGCAAGTCTCTCGCGCAGCGGGACGCTGCCGCGGTTGCGCTCGATCTCATGGCGCAAGGCGGTTCTGACGGCCTCGGTCTTGCTGCGCGCGTTGGTAATCTGCTGCAGCTCGACGGCCATGGCATCGACGTCGGGATCGCGAATGAAGAGCGGCATTTGTATATCTTCCGAGTGATATATGTATATCACATCCGAGATATACTCGCCAGCGAATTCGCGAGCGGCGGTTTTGGTAAGGAGGGGAGGGAGGAATGCAGCTCGCGAAAATCCGTCGGGAGGGTCGGTTCTGGTGCTCAGTCGGGCGGATTGCCAGGACGCCTGACGCAGCCGAACCTTCTTTCGATCTCGTCCGGCCGGTCAGCATGAGCTTTTTGCTGCAGCCTGATATGCAGCTTCGATACACGATCGTGTGCCGAAACATCCCAGACAGCGTGCTGCGGGGAAGGGGCCATTTATGAAAACCTGGATGGTTGATTTTGGGGTCGTACCAAAGGAGTTAGCATTCGCACAAATGCCAAGCCCGCTGCCCCGGGAAGGTGCAGCGGGCCCTTCAAAATAATGGTCCTGCGATGGCTTCAGCCGATCGTCACGGCCACGTCGATCGAGCTCCTCGCTAGACTGAGACTAGGCGTTCTGAGCGCGGAGATGGCGACCATTCCGGATCTCGGCGGGCACACCGGGGCCATTGTCGGCGATCACGATCTGGAGGTCATTGCCTTCAAGCGCCGTTTCGATCTCGATCCGCCGCGGTCCCGGTATCTCCTGCAGGGCGTGTTGCGCGTTGACGATCAGGTTGTAGAACACCTGATGCATCTGGTCAGGGTCAAGTTCCAGAGGCGGCAGGCCCTCGGCGAGCCGGCATTGCACCTCGATGCCTGCCGTGCGCAAACCGTAGCCGGCGATATCGAGAACCGCGCGGATCAGATCGTTGACGTCGATACTGCGGCGCTCCGGCTGGCGTTGTCGCGGGACGCCAGAAACACCACCGCATTGGCAATTTCCTCGGCCGTCCCAAAGCGGCCTGCCGGGACCATCCCGACGACAGCTTTCGCCCGAGCCTTCGTTTCCACCGGACCCAGACCAAGCTTGTCGTTGAGCGGCGTGTCTATCGGGCCCGGGCTGATCACATTGGCGCGGTTGCCGCGCCCTATCAGCTCACCGGAGAGCGTTCGCGCGATAGCAGAATGACGGCGAAGACGCCGAACCGCCGACACGTGAAGCAATCAGCACTTCCGTGGCAGAAGGATCAATCCACGACCAGGAAAAGCACACCGTCAGTATGGAACCTCAGACATGGGCGGCTCAGAAGCGGTATGTTATGCCGAGAACCGGACCGGACAGGGTTGCATCAAACACATAGCCTTCGTCATCGTAGTCGATCGGCAAGTGCTTATAGCCGGCGGAAACCGAGAAGTGGTCGGTAAGCAGGTAATTCACGGTTCCCAGCACCTGCCAGGTGAAATCGGCGCCCACCCCGGGGCCCGCCTATATCCGCCTGCGCCATCACGGAAAGCCTGTCGGTGATGTTGTAGAAGGCGCGCGCCCCGATCACCGGATCGACCCAGCCGAAATCCTCCTCGCGCGACAGGAGAACCCAGCATATTGCACTGTCACATCATTCGAGATGTACCAGACGCGGGCGCCGGCAAGCGCGTCGAACGTGAACTGCGGAGTGTCCAGGACACGATCTGTAAGGAGAACGCAAAGTTCACCGAACCTGCTCATTCTACAGATCAGCAGTTGCTCTCGTTGTGGCTAGCTGTTTAGTCCCGGCATTTAATGGGTTGGATTCCGCCAGGCGCGTCAGGCAATACAATGTCGACACGCCTGAGGACAGCTAGGAAAGAAGCTGAACAGGATGTCCTTGCGCTGACAGCAGTTTAACCGCCTTGCGGTCGAAGGAGAGGAATGTCTCCCCGCCCAGCCAGTCGCCGTCGAAGGCAATCACGCCGTCCGCAAAATCACCGCCGGCCTCAAGCACTGCAAGCCCTGCCACGACAGCTGGCCGGTTGACGACGACATTTGCGGTATTCGCCAAGGCTCGGATTGCCGCCACGATATCTGCGCGTGCGGTTTGATACTGTCGGCCCAAAACCCATGCGAACTCGCACAAGGCCTGAAGGCTAACGGCCACGATGTCTGCCTTCGCCAAGAGATCGACGGCCGCTTCCGCCTGTCGTTCATCGTCGGCGACATAGGCACGCAGCAGAACGTTGGTATCGGCCGTGACTTTCATTCCTTGCTCGATCCCGCTGCAGTACCCGCTTCCGCGATTGCCTCGTTGATCTCTTCAATGCTCAACACCCGGCCATTCGTCTTGCCCTTGAGAAAACCGTAGAGCTCCCGGAATGATCCCTTTGCCCGCGCCGCCTTCAATTCCGCCCGGCCGTCGGGGAGCAGATCAAGTTCGATCTTCTCGCCCGGCCTGATGCCCAGATGCTGCAGAACGTCCTTGCGGAAGGTCACCTGTCCCCGTGCCGTCACCGTCAATGTAGTCATTTTCGCAGCTCCAACTCATCCACACGATTAGATAATGCAAATCTGCATTATCATCAATAGCAAAGGCGCGTTGTCGAGCAGTTGCGCTCTGGCGGGTCCACAATCACAACGGCCGGAGGCATCCTGTGCGCGTAACGAATCGCGACATCGGCATCGCCGGCGCGCAGGTACAGCTATTAGCAGCGTGCTCGCCGAGTGCGGCCGCCGGAGCTCGTGCCGGCCGCCCAAGGAGCGCACCTGTCAAATGGAGTGAAATCCTTAGTCGTTCCTTCATTCATCCTGGCTTAAATATTTCCATGGAATGGGGTGCCCGTATCTTGAGGCGGTTTGTTAGCCGTCTGCGACAAACAGACGAGAGCGGCAACGTTGCTACTATTTTTGCCCTGTCTTTGCCGATTGTCGTCGGCGCAGCGGGTCTCGGTATCGAGACCTCCTACTGGTATTTTAGCAGCCTGAAATTACAGGCGGTGGCGGATGCGGCGGCCTATGCTGGCGCTTTGGAAAAGATTTCGGGATCTGACAAGCCAACGATTGTCTCCGCCGCGACACTGTCAGCGACGACGAACGGCTGGGACCCGTCAACAGGCACAATCGAAATCTTCACGCCTCCGTCTTCCGGCCCGAATGTCGCCCAAAAGGCCGTCGAGGTCATCGTTCATCAGACCCTCGATCGGTTTTTCACATCGATATTCACGCAAAACCCGGTCGGCGCACGGGCAAGAGCGGTGGCTCTTATCACGGATTCTTCAAAGGCCTGCCTTATGGCGCGCAATCCTTCCGCTCCGAAAGCGGCGCTGTTTTCCGGCAGTTCGAACCTCAAACTGACCGGCTGCGTCGTGATGTCGAATTCGATAGCCGCGGACGCCATCAAGCTTCAGGGATCGGCAAACCTTCAGGTCGATTGCCTAATATCGGCAGGCGGTGTTTCGTTGAGCAACCCCGTGACGACCGTCTGCGCCAGTCCGATAACCCAGGCGTTGCCCGCTGCCGATCCTTTTGCCGACTTGCCGGCGCCACCGGCCACGAACCCCTGTCAAAACAGCAATCAGTCGACGTTGCAACCTGGAACATACTGCAGGGGGCTCAGCTTGAGCGGCAATGTGACGCTCTCGCCCGGGGTATACGTCATTCAGGGAGGAGATTTCAAAGCGAACTCGAATGCAAATATTTCAGGCGATGGAGTCATTATCTATCTGGCCGGCAGCTCGGGCGTCAGCATGAACGGCACGGCCATTGTCAAGCTCAGCGCACCGACGTTAGGCACCTATTCGGGGGTGCTGTTTTACGGAGACAAAGCTAACCAGACGGGATCGAACACGTTTAATGGCACGGCAGATTCGCTTTTGACCGGCGCTTTGTATTTTCCAACACAGGATGTCAATTACCTCGGCAATTTCTCGGGCAAAGGTGGTTGCACTCAGGTCGTCGCCAGTACCGTGCAGTGGTCCGGCAATGCGAACGTCAATCAGGATTGCACGAGCCTTGGGATGCGAGACATTCCGGCCACGCAATCGATAAAGCTTGTCGAGTAATCTTCGTGGCACGGTTACCAGCCCGGATGTTCGGGAGCGATTCGGGTATTGCCGCGGTGGAGTTTGCGCTGGTTGTGCCGATCCTTTGCCTGGTACTTCTTGGCATCATTGACGGCTGGTCTTTTGTATCAAGCGCGTTGTCGATGCGTGCGGGCGTGAAAACGGCGGCCAATCTCGTGATGCAAGGCGCAGCCGACGACGCGGCTACCCAGACCGTCGCCCTTTCGAGCTGGGAAAATCATCCCGATGACGCGCAGGTGACGCTGAGCCGGAAACATATGTGCGGGATCATCGTGGTCGATCCATCTGTGCTGTGCGACAGTTTGAAAGCTTCCGCGGTTTTCGTTGAAATACAGGCGACGGCCACCTGGTCCCCGCCCTTCAGTTTCGGCGAGTTTTCCCTCTCGCGCGAGCTCAGCCACAAACAGGTGATACGTGTTCGCTAGAGGGAGAGCCTTCATACGTGAGGCATCAGGCGGAGCCGCACTGGAGTTCGCGCTGATCGCGCCTATTCTGATAATGCTTTTGATCGGCATCTTCGCATTCGGCTGGGCTCTGAATGCCATGTCAAGTGTTCGCTATACTCTGGAAACGTCCTCACGAGCGCTGCAAATGAAGAATTCGCTGACCGAAGCCGAGATAAAAGCGATGGCCACGGCAAAATTGCTGAGTTTGGGATTAACCGATGTCGACATAACAATAGCAATCGACGCCCCCAGCGGCGGCTTTCGAATGGCCCATCTGACCGCCAAATATGCGTTCGCGATCGAGTTTCCGTACTTCGACCGATACTCGATAAATTATGCGACAACTGTCACAGTTCCGTTGGTTGCGTCATGAGCGCACCCAATAGTCTCTTTACGCAACATGCGCAGTGATCGGCTTGTTCTTCTTTGCTTGCGTTCAGGTCTGCTTCACCGCCACCGGCGCAGAACGTAGACTTCGGGCGCGGGCCTTCATCCTGGCTATAGATCGGGGACGGCATGTATGATCACGGCCTTTGCCCCGGCAATGCGCGGCTTGCCGTCCCTCACCTCGGCCGCTATTCCCTGCCTAACGCCATCGCCCGCGCGCTGCACAGCGCGGACCGACGGCAGAGACTCCCTGACGGACATAATGCCGGCCGCCGGCTCCGCGCTCGCTCACGATCTCGCCAGTGCGGAAGTCCATGCACAGCGGGCGCTATCGCTTAACGGCGATCGGCGCCGGCCTGGCGACGAAGAGCACATATTCCGGCAGTTATTCCCTCGCACAGCGCACCTGCGGGTGCCGCGGACAAATTCGCCGATATCATTCAGGCGCCTGTCGAACATCGGGAGGAGCCGCTTGGTCCGGGCACAAGCCTGGACGATCATCTCTCCGAAAAAAACTGGCGACGCCACGCGAGGACAATTTCGAGCATGCCGTTGGCGAGACGCTTCTGGTCGCGATTGCGCGGCGTCTTGAGAAAGCAATCAGACGTGGTGGCTTGGTTGCGAGATTGGTGGAGATGAATTCGCACTGCTGATGTCCGGCCCTGCGATGGGACCGGCGACCTTAGCCTCCCGACGCGGCTCATGAAGAACTTGGCGCAACGGCTGAAGGCGGACGTTGGCACCCCCTCCGGGCGGACCCATCGGCTACCCGGAAGGGTAGTTCAAGAATCCTGACAGGGCGCTGTATCAGGCCGAGGCAAGGGGCCGAGGCATATGGAAACACCCTTTTGACCCGACTGGACAGCGATCGCAGCTCGACGCGGGTAACAACGCTCCGCGATTCAATCCGGCTCGCGCGTGGGCGGTTCTGATATACAAGTGGGGCGCCTAACGGAGGTCACAATGGTTGAAGAAGGCGACAACCGCCGCGAACGGAGACAGCGCGTCCTGAAGGGTGCCGCGATCATTAACGGCATCAACAACTCCGAAATCAGCTGCACCATTCGAAACCAGAACGTCGGCGGAGCCGAACTCAAGGTGCCGGTCGAAGCCCTGGTGCCGGAGCATTTCCTTCTCTACGTGCCGACCGATGGCGTTGCCTATCGGTCTGTGTTGCGCTGGCGCAGGAACGACCGTGTCGGTGTGCAGTTCACCGAAACAGTGCCCAAACCGCGCCTTCACTATGGCTGAAGTTCTCGTCGCACCAGCCGAGCACCACCGGTAGCAACAGTTGGCACTGACCTTCAACACAGCAAGAGAAGCCGCCGCACGGCCATGGGCAAAGGCTCAACTCACACAAGCCGTCGATTGTCTCGTCGACCTTCAGGTTCTGACCGCTCAGCGCGGCATCGCGCCAAAATGTCGCCGCATCACGTTGATCAGGAAGCGGACGATGATTGGAACCGAACTCGCCAGCGCGGCCTCGCGGCGGTAGACGACCGAGAGGCTCTGCCGCCCCAGGATTTCCCCGGTCAACCGCCGCAACCCCGGCTCGCTATCTCCGATGATGCGGGGCAGCACCGCGAGGCCGAGCCCCGCCACGGCCGCCGCGGCCATGTCGGCCATCTCGCGATTGACCAGCACAATGCTGGCCTGCTAGAGGCCGCTTCTCCAGGTGGTTGCGGTTTCCGGTTGATTGGGAAACTCGTCCAACATTGCGAGCATATCTCCGCGGGTATCGCTCTCGGCGTCCGCCATATCAACTTTGACATTTGGGCTCTCGCCCTGGCGGCAGCCATTCCGGCAAGGACCTGTTCACGGCGCGCGATGATCGTAGGGTCTTTCGTGAAATCCGTCTTCTTGCCGGGCTTGCGGCCACGCTTCACATGGCCGTTGCTCTGACTTCCATCGGGAATGCCGAACATGTGGTTCGTCTGACCAGTGTGCGTCGCGGCCCACGCCGGCTCCGCTGAAGGTCGCGGCCAATCTGCAATCTGGGGACCAGTTCCAGGGCGGCATCGAGCCGCTTGTTCTCGATAACCTCCGATCTGTGGACTGAACGCAGCTTGTCGAATGTTCTGTAGGCAGGGTGATGCCGACGATGCTTTTTGTCAGGTTCGTGCCCAACCAAGAGCAGGGCTTTCGGTCGCAAATGCTACGGAGGCAGTAGGTTTCCCTCTTCCTTGGCCGCTTCGAGAAACGCCCTGCGGACCACTTCGGGTTTCACCTGATCGATCATGGCATCCATGCAGAGCTGCACTGCGCTATGCCACTTGGGGCCACGCTTGGTCCACTGCAACAGCTGCTCGGCGGCCCCTTCTCGACGTTGTTGCACTGATAGGCAATGCCAGCGCGGCTGGTCCTTACGGACACTGGCGGGGAGAACCAATGGAGCGACATTCGTACATAAGTGACGGCTTAACTAAGAGTTCCCTCAACCAAGCCCGGTTCGAGCAAGGATCGGGTAAACCGGCTCGGGACCCTACTCCTCCGGCCAGCTCTGTTGCGGAACCTATTCAGCGGCACCAAAGTTGGGGTGGAGGTCAGGAGTGTGCGATGAGTTCCAAAACCGGGGATGGTCGGCTCTCTTTCATTGAGTTTCAGTCGCCCACGCTGGTCGAGAACGCGCCTGAGGGCAGCGACTGGCTTCATGAGATCAAGTACGATGGCTACCGCACCGAACTGATCATTGAGGGCGGCAAAGCGCGAGCCTTCACGCGCCGTGGCTACGACTGGTCGCACCGATACCGACGAATGGTTCAAGCGGCGGCGGGCTTGCCGGTGAAGGCGATCATCGACGGGGAGGCTGTCGTTCTCGGCGACAGCGGCCTGCCGGATTACCAAGCCCTGGAACGGGAGTTGGGCAATCCAAACTCGGCAAGGCTCATCTTCTACGCGTTCGACCTGCTGCACCTCAACGGGCGCGATCTACGACAGCAGCCGCTGGTAAAGCGCAAGGCAGCCCTGGAGAAACTGTTGAAGAACACGGCGCCGACACTGACCTATGCCGAGCATCTGGAGGTGAGCGGCACGGACGTGTTTGAACATGCCTGCCGAATGGGCTTGGAGGGGATTGTGTCTAAGCGCACCGATGCCACGTACCGCTCGGGTATCCAGACGAGTTGGCTCAAGGTGAAGTGCATTAAGAGCGACACTTTCCCCATCGTGGCATTTGTCGAGAAGCTCGGCGCTTACCCGCGCCGCATCGCATCGCTTTACATCGGCCGACGCGAGGGCGACCGACTGCTCTATGCCGGGAAGGCTCGCAGCGGCTATACATTGAGCGCTGCGCAACGGGTTCGAGAGCGGCTTGACCCGCTGATCATCAGCAAGTCACCTTTGTCAGAGCCCATCGTGAAACCGAAGGCGACGTGGGTCAGACCAGAGGTGCTGGCCGAGGTACAGTTCAGCGGCGTCACTGATCGCGGCGTGTTGCGCGAGGCAGTATTCAAGGGTCTGCGAGAAGACCTCGTGGCGATCCCGGCCAAGCCTCCGGCGCCATCAAAGCGACGTGGGCCAGCCCAGGAACATGGCGTTCCCAGCGAGAACATCCTGCAACTGCTGCCCGACGCGGTCTCGCCCTCCAAGGAAGAGCTTGCGCGTTATTGGCAGAGGGTTGCCGATCACGCACTCGTCCATCTCGGCCACCGACCGCTGAAGCTGGTCCGCCATGCTCTCGGGGCAACCTTCTACCACAAAGGCGCGCTGCCGAAGATCCCAGCAGCAGTGCATCAGTTGCGCGTTCAGAAGCGCGGGGGTGGCGAAGGTGTGCGCGTGTGGGTGGACGACCTTGCCGGCTTGCTGGGGCTGGTCGAGATGGATGCGGTAGAGCTGCATCCTTGGAATGCCACCGTTGACGACATCGAGCATGCCGACCGCATCGTTCTGGACCTTGATCCGGGCGAGGGGATCGAGTGGGATAAAGTGATCGAGACCGCGCTAACGCTCCGCGACATCATGGAAGCGGAAGGTCTGGAGAGCTGGCCGAAGGTGACGGGCGGCAAGGGAATTCACCTGATGGCCCCACTTGAGACGAAGATCACGCACGACAATGCCCGGCTCCTTGCCCGATCGTTCGCCAAGCGCCTCGCTGAAGCTCATCCTGATCGCTATCTGCTCTCCGCCGCGCCGGCAGCCCGAAAGGGCCGCATCTTCATCGACTACCTTCGCAATGGGCGCGGTAACACGGCGGTCGGCGCCTTCTCCCCACGGGCGCGACCTGGCTTCCCAATCGCCCGTCCCGTGACCTGGAGCCAGGTTGAGGCAGCCATCCGTCCAGATGCCTTTACCATTGACCGTCCGTTCAGGGCGGCCGCCAGAAAGGCAGCGTGAGCATCAAGGACAGGGGACGAACTTCCCATAAGGCATCTGTTAGCAGTGGGCGAAGACGCCCGCCGAACAATGGATGACTCAACTCGTTGCCGAGAGGTCGAGCTCTATCCAGGCAGGCACATGATCGCTCGGCTTTTCCCAACTTCGCAGGTCAGCGTCCACGCCCGCGTCACGTAACCTGTTCGAAAGTGATGGGCTGACGAGGAGATGATCCATCCGCAGGCCGGAGCTCCGATCATAGCCGCCCCGGTAGGAGAAGTTCCAATACGTGTAGATGCCTTTTTCCGGATGGATGGTACGGACGGCATCCATCCAGCCATTGTCTAGCATTTCGGCGTAGGCCTGCCTGCTCTCCGGAAAGTAGACTGCGTCGCCCGTCCAACGTCTCGGCACCACGGCGTCGAGCGGCGTTGGCACGACGTTGTAGTCGCCGCACAGAACGCTTGTGATCCCCTCCTTGAGCAGTAGCTGGCCGTAGCTGATCAGACGGTCGAACCAGCGGAGCTTATAGTCGAATTTCGGGCCGGGCGCTGGATTGCCGTTGGGCAGGTAGATGCACCCCACCACGATCCCATCCACCTCTGCCTCGATATACCGGCTGTGAGTATCGTCAGGGTCACCCGGCAGGCCGCGTCGACGCTCCAGGGGATCCTTTCCCCGTGCGAGTATAGCTACACCGTTGTAGGACTTTTGCCCGTGCCAGATCGCGCCATAACCGGCGTTCCTGACGGCTTCCGCGGGAAATTTCTCATCCGAAGTCTTCAATTCTTGAAGGCACACGATGTCATAGTCGGTCTGACCCAGCCACTTGATGAGCAAGGGCAGGCGACCGTTCACGCCGTTCAAGTTGAAGGTCGCGATGCGGGTCACTCGGAGTTCTCAACAAACATTTGCCCATTGGCAATGGAAGGCTCAGGTGCTGATCCTCGCATCATGCCGGCAATGGGGGAGTTGTCAGTCGTCTTTGTAGGACTTGGCTGCCTCGCCAATCTTTCGCCAGTCGTTTCCGTACCGACGCACCAATTCCCGCGCCTGAGTTGGCGATAGATCCTGTGTCTCGAGGGCATGTTTCACCTCTGCGTCCGCCCCTTTTATGGAACGCGAACGAGCCTTTTTCGGCCGCACGGCCGCAGCCGCTCTCATCTGATTTAGACATCATTCGTCCTCTCGGCACTCCTTAACCGACGAGTGTGGGGAAAGTTTCACTGCGCGCGTCCTGAGCATTGGGCATCAGGGTTCAGGCGCAATATTCCCGCGGGGCTTGTCCGGCTGGTGAACCTTTAGGGCCGGCGCTGCGTTCAGTGCAGCGAACTCGACTGATGCACTACGATGGAATCCGACGCTCGTCCCCCGCCGCAGAAACGCGAGGCACCTGGTGCCGAAGCCCGCTTTTCGTTCGATCGAATGGCGGTGGAGCGGTTTCAGCAAGCTTTTCCGCGTGCCAGATGGAGCGACGAGCGCAGGAGCTGGTTTGTCCCCGGCAACACAGCAGCCCATCGACCGCTGGCTGGCGAAAGAGGCAGCGTTACGGGCGCCCCATGACGATAGCAAGGGACGCGATGCCTTCGCCTTCGACCCAATTTCGAGCCGGTATCTGGAAATTGCGGACGACCTCCGTATTCGCACGCCGTATTCGAGGACGGTGCTTGAAGAATTGCGTGCGGTTCCGTGGGCGAGTTGGGACGATGAGTTGCGGGCCTGGAGAGTTCCATGCCGCTCATATGAAGAGCTCCGGCGCCGATGGCCAAACATCGAAAGGCTGCGCAGCTTGCCGAACCGGAGGAAAGGAAACTGCGACGTGCGGCTGCCAGGAACACCGAAGCATATAGGCCGCACAAAAGCGGGCTGCTGAACGCCGGCGCCATCGCTACCCGTTACCAGTTCAAGATCTACCTACCCTGGGCCGCGCAGTCGCAACGGAACAGTACGGGATTGTCGTCTTCGATGAAATTTCCGGTTGAGCTATCCGACGCAGCCATCTTCTATCCCCACGCAATGCCTCCGAACGGCGACTTCATTTGGGCAGGTGGCGTTGGGCTACGCTGGCGGAGCTTGTGAGCACATGGCCCGCTCGGGACGGGCCAACCGAACGCTTCAGGGGCTGGTGGAGGCCAACGCTTGCCGAACTTAGAGCTGCCCGTCGAAAAGCCCGCAGTCGGGAGCGTAGTAGGCGAGGTCGCGAGCGATAGATGCGGCGCTAGCCTGTGTGGCAACGCGTTGCTTGGTAAAGTGATTCCCGATCAGCGAGGGGAGTCGGGTGTCGCTTAGAAAACGACTGCATTCTTGCGGTGAACTGCCAAGGTCGAACACAAGCTGGGCAAAAAGTGAGCCTCGGCCGCACAGGATGCCGGCGAAGTTGACGATAGCAAGAGCTGAGGGTTCAGCGCAGGGGGAAACGCCACCCCGCGCTGCGCGCCGACTGCCGCGAATATCTCACGAGGGGGCATGCACATGACTCGCATCGCTACCTTCAATGTGAACGGCGTCAACGGCCGACTGCCTGTGCTCCTGAAGTGGTTAGGCGAAAGCGACTACGACATCGTTTGCCTGCAGGAATTGAAGACGTCGGACGTCAAGTTTCCTATCGATGCGATCAGAGAGGCGGGTTACGGCGCAATCTGGTACGGCCAGAAATCCTACAACGGTGTGGCGATCCTGGCCCGAGGAATGGAACCTGTGGAAGGCCGACGCGGCCCTGCCTGGCGATCCTGACGACACTCAGCCGCTATATCGAGGCCGAGGTGGATGGGGTCGTTGTGGGCTGTCTCTATCTGCCCACCGGCAATCCAGCGCCTGGCCCAAAGTTCGACTACAAGCTGCGCTGGTTCGATCGTCTCATCAACTACGGCCAGCACTTGCTCGAAATTGGGGCACCCAGTGTTCTCTGCGGCGACTATAACGTCGTTCCAACCCAAATCGACGCCGTGGTGCCAAGGCGATGGCTGGGCGATACTAATGATTAAACCGGATTCTCTCGAAATGACAGGCTTGGCGCGCCGTTCCAGACCGGGAAGCTGTTGTCCAGGCGGGCGATGTCGCCTGCACGAGCGAACTCGAAGCGGCGTTTGACGAGTATATTGTACCGAGTCGCGTCGGCGCGCAGCCAGCCTGCCTTCTTAAGCTCCGCCACCTGAACGCCCAGCCGGAACGCCTGACCATCTGCAAACGAGCGCGCGTAGCTCTCGGATGCAAAAGGGACGGTGGTGGTGGTGCCATTGACCGTCACGCGGACCGACCAGTCTTTGTCTCTGACGATTTCAATGGCATGTCGCTCATGCGGAGCCATGCATTCCTCCCAGAATTTGAGGAGGGAGGATAGCGTCGCAACACTCGTTTGCATGCAAATAATCCGACACCGCGATGTCAAAATGTCAAAACAGCGCACAGCTAGGCGAACTTAAGTCGATGTCGTCGCCTTGAGCTATTCAGGTGGTCTCTTGGCGAAGTTAAAAAGTGCGGTGGCAGTCTCTTCAGCCGTCCAGCCTTGCTCGATGCAAGAGGACACCAGAGCCGTGAAAGCGGTTTCAAGGACGGCTGCGCAGTTCACGTCCTGTCCAGGCTGTCCTCGGCAAGAGTGGGCGGTGCAACTTGTGCTGTTTGGGACATGAAAAATAACTGGCAGTGCCAGAAAAAAATTCTGACTTTCATCTTGCCGTCGGTCAGCCGTAGTGAAGTTTCGGTTTTGGCTCGGTGCCGGTGAATTTGACGCCGATGCGGTCGTTGCGACGCCAGCGAACCTCCCATCGATAGGCAACTCCATCGACCGACACGTAGAGCAAGAAGCGATCGGGAACCCTTGGCATCGGGCGCGACCTTCAGCTCAGCGCGCCCCTCATGCTGATTGCGCAAGGTGCAGCTGATCTGGATCCGGTGATGATCGTCCCGCCCTTTAGCACACGTTGGCGGCGCTCGCGCCGATGCTCGTCGGAATTCTCATCAACTGGGTTCGCGGTGTTTGCCATCGATAAAATGTCAGATCAGCTGAATTCGCCCGCTAGGTATACCGAACACAGGCGCGCAGCAATGGATCGGTCATGTTGCCCTATTACGTGACATTACAGGGCATGCTCAGGTGAATCTGTCGGGTCGCGCAGAAAAAAGGCAATCATCTAGCAAAGGTCCCGCGTTTGCCGACATGCCGATCAACACGGTTTCCAAGCTTCTGGTCGACGCCGACCTAAATGCTGACCTTCCGGCAGACAGGCCCAGTAGCCGTCGAACTCCACCTCGTGTATCCAGGCGTCGCCCTCGGGCGGCTTCTCGACCAAGGTCGGCATCAAGGCTCAATGAACTCCAGCCGGCTGGAGCCTGCGCCTGCCCACCTACGCAAGGAACCGAGCCTGGATCGTGAGATCCGGCGGCTAGGGCAACGGAACATAATCAGATTACCAAAATTAGCAATGATGCATGAGATGGCCTATAACTTGCGCAACCGGCGAACGACCCAATTGCCGCCAGTTAGCGCCAGCGGCCGCTGGTCACCCCCCGATTGGCTGCCGTGCCGTTCCTATCAAACCGCTACGCTCGATTGATCGGCTACTCGCGACTATCGAAAGCCACCAACAGGTCAAGGGCCGCAGCGACTTCGAGGATAGCCTCGGTTATATGGTCGTCGCATACTGTCAAATCAGGCGCAGACTGCCGAACCTGGTATAATGCGGCTTTGACCGAGACGGTGTCCCCCCGGTCCGCCCTGTTGAGGATTGCGGCAATCGCCTGTTCTAGAACTGGACCGACCCTTTGGACGATGCTCATCCACCTTCCCCCCCGGGAACGCTAGCGTCAAAACTAACGTGTTCGAGGCCGGAATGCAACCGATGGGCGAAATCGCGACTATTTTTCGGTCTAATCGTTGCGCATCCGCAAAGGAGACCGAAGGCAAACATGCCGCAGCGGAGCCAAGGGCGATGAATCGTCTCAGAAGGCTCATCGTTGTCAGAGTTACAAAAGTTGAACTGCATCGGGGAACACTCTTTCTGTCTGCCTGTTCAATTTGCCAGGCGCATCCCGCGCATTCAGACAGGAGAAAGAAGATGAAACGCATCCTTTTGGCTTCGGCCGTGCTGGCGGTGTCGGCCGGGCCTTCCTTTGCCCAGACGACCAGCGGAACTTCGAGCGGAACCTCAACGAGCGGAACCTCCACCACGACAACCATGCCCAGCACGACGGATCAGGGCACCGGCACGACGAGCAGCGGGACCAACATGTCCGGCGATCAAGGCACCGACACGACCACCACCAGCGGCACCACAAATCCGAACTCGGCCAGAGACTGCGCGCCCGGCCAGCAGACTGGCAGCGCTCAGCAGGCGGCGCCAGGTCAGCAGGACACGGCAGCCAACACCGCCGCGCCAGGCCAGGTGAAAAAGACCGACGAAGGTTGCTGATTGGCACATCGGCACAGGTTGGGATCACCAGTGTGTGGCTGGCCAGCTTCCCCTGACCACCGCCTGAACTCACTCGGCTGGCGAGCAAGTTGCCGCCAGCCGAGCATCAGTCCAGGAACTCTGCGCGTGATTGGGCTCAATGGCGAGATCAAGCGGCGCACCGAGGTCGTCGGCATCTTGCCCGACGCTATCGTCCCTCGTAGGCGCGCTCCTGCTCGAGCAGAACGACGAATGGGCCGTCCAGCGCGCCAGACATGACATTGGAAACCATCAGCCAAATGAGCGATGATCCGCTCATCAGCCTGCCAGCGGTGGCACGCTACTCGTCCCGGCCCCCATGCCGGAGAGCGCGGCGACCAAGCCGTCAGCTACACCACCACATCCTGGGACACGATCTGAGAATGGGTTTAGCCAAAGACTTGTCTCATGTTGCGCTCACATTCAATTGTCCGGATTGCTCCTATCCGGCAGTAAGGAAAGGTTCTACACTAAGAACGATCGCGCACTTCAGATGCCACGGGTGCAACGCCAAGGTGCGGATCACTTATCAGCAGAAGCTAGCAATTTTCGAAAAACACAGGCTATCGGCCGCCCAGGGGGCGTTGCGACAACTCAACTCTGCTTTGCGCTAAGCCTAGGCGGCTTCGCCTAAGGGTCAAGCGCGGCATTAAGCGGTGGCGGATGCGGCGGCCTATGCTGGCGCTTTGGAAAAGGTTTCGGGATCCGACACGCCAAAGATTGTCTCCGCAGCGACAGCGTCAGCGACCACGAACGGCTGGGGACCGTCGGGCGCTGGCAGCTCAAGGAACAAGTCGCTTTGCCAATCATTGGGTTCCAACGGGCCGAACGTAAACAGGTTTTCAACATGGGAGAAGACAAGTTGCGAGCGACTGAAGGAGGGCAGGTCCAAGTTTTAGCCGATGAACCGGCATTGCGCAGGCACAGGCGCGCGAGCTGACCGAAATGATCGCACCGACTATGCATCAAGATCGAGAGCACATACACGACCAGAGCAACGGAACCACGGCTGGTTGGCTGTCGAGGGCGGTGTCAGCTTCTTCCTGTTCCTCCCACATTGTGATGCCCACCCGGCTTTCGTGACCGCTATCGTCTAACCCATTTGCCGTCGGTCTCTCTCTCGAAATCCTTGTCGCCCTGTCTGCTCGGATCACCGGACCCCCGAGCAGGCGGCTCGGAAGCCAGCCAGGACGATTGTGTCGCCATCCTTCTTGTCCATGGCGCCAGCAGTGTTTTCCGCTGCACTCATCTTCCAAGTTTCTAATGCAAGATTTTGAATGAGCGTGTCGCTCACAATCGGTGACGGAATGTAGAAAGCCCGCGCCTCCGGAGAGACGACGCGAGCTGCGAGCTGACTCTGCGGAGGCACGGAAGCTGAAGTCTAGTCAGAACGAGCCGAGAAGCCGCAATCGTCCGGCTAAAAACCGAATCGAATATCGGCCCAGCAGCATAACCATGGAACCTTTCGAAGCCGCATGCCTTGTCCCTTCCTTATAGAAGGAGATGCGAAATGAGCCTTGATATAGGAAAGGTCGCCATAGCGTTGCTTGGCCTGCTTGCCTACAAGAATAGGGACAAGATCGGCGAGTTGATCGCTGGTAGGAAATCGACAGATCCCAACGCTAGCGCTGGCTCCCCTGGCGGCCTCGGCGACATCCTGGACCGTCTCAGAAATGCGGGTGCGGGCGATCAGGTTGATTCGTGGGTAAGTAAAGGATCAAACCGGCCCGTTCAGCGCGATCAGGTTGAGAAAGCAATCGACCCGCAAACATTGAGCGATCTGGCTGAGCAAACCGGATTGTCCCATGACGAACTTCTCGACCGGCTCACAAGAGAATTGCCCGACGCGGTGGACAAGCTTACGCCCGACGGCCAAATGCCCGCGGGCAACGGTCCAGATCTCTTGGACGAGGTACCAGGAGCTGGCCGTACTTAGCGCCATCTGCGACAAAGCAGGCTGAAACTAGGAGACGCCGGCTTCGGGGCCACGACCTGGCAGCAATGTGTGAGGGAGAAGTTGCTGGCCTTCACCGCGGGTTCCAAGGCCTATCGCAAAAAGTCCCGCCGTACATGCCAGGACGGCGGGACCGATCGGAGCGCCTTTGCACCGGGCATGGGGGATACGGGGGCGGAATTGCCCGGTGCGCGCGTACCGTCCAGGAACGTTAGGCTCTCACCGGCAGTGCGTCCACCAACCGACGGTTGGAGCGACAACGAAGAAGATGTCGATAGCCGTTCGTCATCATCTCATCATCCAGCGGGGGCGCAAGATCGGCCCGACTTGGCGCGTCGGCGGGCGCAGTGGACCGGGCCGCCGCCCGATGCTCACAGACGGGCCGATCAATGGCTTCCGGCTCTATGGAAGGTGCTCTTGCCGACCCTCAAGCCGGGCGACATCGTCGTCATGGCCGTCCGGCACGCCGTCAGCAACGCCGGCGCCAAGCTCTTCTTCCTGCCGAAATACTCGCCAGACCTGATCCGATCGAGATGCTCCTCGCCAAACCAAACACGTGCTGAGAACGGCCGCCAGACGCAACACCGACGCCGTCTGCGAGCATCGGGAAAATCCACGACACTCTCACATCAAAGGAATGCGCCAACTCCTTCACCGAGGCCGAGTATGCCGCAACCTAATCATCACGCTCTAAGCACGGCATGGGTTATGGCCGAGTCCGTCACGCGAACTCAATCCTCCCTGAATGCCCGTTGGATTTGATCTGCCAGAGGTTTTACGAGGTAAGACAGCATTGTGCGGCTGCCGGTCGAGAAGAACACCTCGACAGGCATACCGGGCGACAAGGTCAGGCCCTTCAGCCTTGTAAGCTCTGTGCGCGGCAGGCTGACACGCACAGTATAGAAGCTCGCGCCGTTTCGCTCATCGATGCTGAGATCGGGGGAGATCTCACTGACGACACCATTCAGCTCAGGCGTTATCCGCTGGTTGAAGGCCGAAAGTCGCAACGTTGCGCTCTGCCTTGGCATCAGCTGATCGATGTCTTGCGGTGCCACACGCGCCTCGACCGTCAGATCGTCTGTCACAGGGACAATCTGCATGATGAGCTCTCCCGCGGATATGACGCCGCCGACCGTATGCACGCCAAGCTGATGGACCACGCCAGTTTGCGGGCTGCGTATATCGATACGCTTGAGCTGATCTTCGGCCGAGACCTTTTGCTCGACCAACTCGGCGAGCTTTGCCTGGACGTCACGGAGCTCGGTTGCCACCTCGCTGCGCAAATCCTGGCCGATCTGAATGATCTGCAAGCGGATTTCGGATGTATGGCCCTTCGATTGCGCGATTGCGGCAGTCAGCTTCCCATGTTCGCCTTCAAGCCGGACCGCGTCACGCTCAAGTGTCGTTATGCGATCGATTGAAACCAGCTTGCGTTCCCAGAGCTTGCGCATGCCGTCGAGCTCAAGCCCGATCAATTTGATTTCCTGGCTTTTAGCATACCTTTGCTCGCTCAAGCCGGCGACTTCTTCGGCGAGCTGAGCAATGCGCTCTCTCAACTGAGCCTTCTGGCCAGCGCGTGCCTGGCGACGAAATTCGAACAAGGACTGCTCGCCGGCCATCGCACGCCGGATCTCAGGATCGTCCTGCCGCGACGTCAGCGAAGATGGGAAGGCGATGGTGTCCGTGCCATCGCGCTCGGCTTCGAGGCGGGCCAGACGGGCCTCGAATTCGTCCAAGCTCTTGGTGACCATGGCTAAATCGGCCCGGGTCACGGTTTCATCGAGACGGATCAAAACCTGGCCCGCCTTCACGGCGTCGCCTTCTCGCACGAGGATCTGACCGACCACTCCACCCGTTGGATGCTGCACCTTTTTAACGCTGGAATCGACGACCAGCCTTCCCGAAGCAATGACGGCTCCAGAAAGCTCCGTGACCGCGGCCAGGCTTCCGGCCCCGCCAACCAGGAGCATGCAGACCGCGAGGCCGCCGAACAGATAGCGTCGAATGGTCCGGTCGATCGCCGATGCCGCGTGTTGCGTCATCAGTGTGTCGCCTCCTCAGGGCCGGAGACGACCTTCAGGGGAACGCCGCCCGAACGGGTTACCTTGCTCAAGACCTCATTCTTGGGGCCAAACGCCTGGACACGGCCGTTAGCCATGACGAGTACCTGATCCAGGCTTGCAAGCGCGCTCGGCCGATGGGCGACCACGACAGCAATGCCGCCTCGCGCCCGCACGCCCTCAATTGCCGCCGCCAGCGCGGCCTCCCCTTCGGAATCGAGGTTGGAATTGGGCTCGTCCAAGATAACGAGGAACGGATCGCCATAGAGTGCCCGTGCGAGCGCAACCCGCTGTCGCTGGCCCGCCGAAAGCGCCGACCCGGCCTCGCCGATCCGCGTTTCGTAGCCTTCCGGCAGATGGACGACAAGGTCATGAACGCCGGCCGCGCGCGCAGCCGCCAGTATCTTGTCCGAAGAGGCTTGAGGTTCGAAACGTGCGATGTTCTCGGCAATGGTGCCATCGAACAGTTGCACATCCTGCGGCAGATAGCCGACATGGTTGCCCAGCTCTTGCGGCAACCACTGGTCGAGCGTTGCTCCATCCAGCCTGACGGTCCCGCGGGCTGGAAGCCATATCCCGGCTATTGCTCGGACAAGCGATGATTTTCCGGACGCACTCGGTCCGACAATGCCAAGGCCGGCACCCCTTTCTAGCGCGAACCCGACATCCTGCACAACCACACGACGCTCGCCGGGTGGCGTGACACAGATGCTTTCTACCGCAAGAGCAGATACAGGTGCCGACAGCGAGACACTCGTGGCAATTTCAGGAAGCAGGGCCAAAAGCTGGCTCAGCCGGGTCCATGCCTGGCGAGCACTGACGAAACCCTTCCAATGGGCGATAGCCAGTTCGACCGGTGCGAGCGCCCGGCTCATCATAATCGAACTGGCGATCATAATACCGGCTGTCGCTTCTTGATGAATGACCAGATAGGCGCCGATCGCCAGTATACCCGACTGCAGCATCATGCGCAGGATCTTCGAGATCGTGCCGAGCGTCCCAGCCAGATCGCTGGCTCTTGCGTTCGTGTTGAGAAAGTCGGCGTTGACGCTTGACCAGCGCTCGGCGATGCGCGCGCCAAAGCCCATCGCCTGCAGAGCCTCTGCATTGCGACGCGTCGCCTCCGCAAGCGTATTGCGCGCTGCCGCCTGGCTGTTTGCCCTCTTCGCAGGCTCCCTGGTGCGAACTTCGGCAAGCACAGTCAGGCTAGAGAGAATGATAGCGCCTGCCAGCGCCGTCATGCCGATCCAGAGATGGAACAGGAAGCATATTGCCAGATACAGCGGCATCCAGGGCAGGTCGAAAAGCGCAGTCGGACCAGTGCTCGACAGAAACGAACGCACCTGGTCAAGATCCCGCAACGACTGAAGGCCGTCGCCTGGGAGCTTGGTGCGCAGGGGCAAATGCATAAGGGCGGCATAGACTTGCCCGCTCAATCGCGCATCCAAAGCCATCCCGATGCGCACAAGCAACCGCGACCGGATAAGCTCAAGAACGCCTTGGAAAATGAACAGCATGCCGGCAAATACGGCAAGCCCGACAAGCGTCGGCACACTGCGGCCGGGTACGACCCGATCATAGACCTGCAGCATGAAGAACGAGCCGGTCAGCGCCAGAACATTGACGACGCCGCTCATCAGGGCAATTCCAGCGAACGCGCGCCGGAAAGAAGCCAAAACCGCAGCGAGGGTTGTTCGTGGCGGCTCGGACGAATGGGAATGCGACATCGCCTTCACATCGGTTCAAGTTCAGTCCCGGGCGCAAAGATCGTGCCCGCAATCAGGCTTGGTTACGACATCTCCATACCGCAGCCAGCGTCAGGTTTTGCGCCTAGATATGCCAATCGTTCAGCGCGTATGCGTGGATGTAGTCGATCTGCATTTCCGCAGGTGTCGCAAGCCCGTCGGCGGGCGCTCCCGCGAGGCCACCAACCGCCAGATCGACCAGCATATACATGGGGTCGTGCATATCGGAAGGCGTTGCGGCACGAGCAACTTCGACGTCATCGAAATACCAGACGAGTTCGTCTTCTGTCCACAGCACTCCGTAAGTGTGGAACCCTTCGGTATCTGCGGCATAGGCCGTCGAGGACACTGTCGTATGAGTTCCCGTCTCGTTGGAGTGGCTTGTCAGAATGAGCTTGTTTGGATCCTGACCGAGCATTTCCACGACGTCCAGTTCCGGTGGCCAGGAGCCGTCAGCCGGGAGAAGCCAGAAGGCCGGCCATACACCTTGCTTTTCGGGCATGTCAGCCCGAATTTCGAAATAGCCGTAGGTTTGTGCGAAGGACTCATAGGTCGTCAGCAAACCTGACGTGTATTTGTAATCGTTTATGTAGGGCTGGATTGCCGCGGGAGCCCGGGCGGCGGTAATCGAGAGAACACCGTCCTCAACGCTGAACGGGCTGACGGAACGCGTCGGGGCATAGTTGGTATCGATATACCATTGAAGCTCCTTGTTGCTCGTGAGCGAGCTGCCGTTCGCGGCGCCCCACCAGAAGTTCGAGTCCCAGGTGCCGCTCGAGCCATTCCACAGGTCGAGCGTGTTGAACTCGTCCGAGAAGGTGAGTTCCAGATGCGACCTGTCTAGGGCCAGATCGAACTGGCCTGGGTTGAACTGGTCGATGGTCTTATTGGCGAAAACGAGAAACTCGTCATCGGACAGGTTAAGTCTGACGTTCGCCCCCGACTGGACCATGTTGGCGTGCACATCCTCGAAGGAGGTGAAGCCGAAGCTCCCGACGCGCGCGGTATCATCGGCGCCAAAGTCGAGGATCAGGTCACTGCCGTTGCCGGGGGTCACGACGAAAATGTCCGCACCGGATCCGCCCTTGAGAACGTCATCGCCCTGCAATCCGTCGAGCGTCTGTTGGCCGGAGCCGCCGGTAATGATGTTGTTTAGCTCGTTTCCGAAAGCATAGTGTTTGTCGCCGGTGACCGTCAGGTTCTCGAAATTCGCTGGGAGCTTGTAACTCATCCAGGTCGAGATGGTGTCGACACCCTCGTTGGGCAGCTCGACCGCCTTGTTTTTGGAGGAATACAGATAATAGATGTCATCGCCCTTGCCGCCGTACATCGTCACGGTGACGCTACCGTCGGCGTACATTGAGTCGTTGTAGATGCTGCCATAAAGTGTCGGGCCGGAATTCGTCGCCGAATACCACTTTACGGAGGATCCGCTGTAGGGGAGTGGAACACCCTTGGCGTTCAGTACGTTGGCCATTTTGGTCCTTTCTCCTCTTTCTCGCCTCGATATCGGGCCTAACACCTATTGAGAGCAAAAGGAGCCATTACCATTTAGCCTTCGAGTTTGGAGGGTTACCAAAAGCTTAATATTCAGCGGAGCCACTTGCCGCGGGGGCCGGCTCACCCCTTCAAGGGCACAAGGCGTGGCACCCGGCGCCTGCCGCTCTCCTTCGGCCGGTCGCAATCTTAGACGTATGGCCGTTGCGCACGACGCAAGCTTGTTGTCAGGTGCATGACGCGGTGCGTCAAATGCAGCTTTGGCGATGGCGGGCGCGCTGCATTGTTGATATTGTCCGCACGGAACAGGCGCGCAAATGACACCGGATTCAGAAAAGGCCGAGGCGGTCGAGCAGTTGCTTGATACACCTGACCTTGCAACCGCACTGGAAAGCGAACAGTTCAAAAAATTCCTTGACCAGGTGCCGATCGCCATTGCCGTTGCGAACCTGGCCGCTGAGGAGCGCGTAGTCTACGCCAACCCGGAATTCGAGAAACTGTCAGGCCTGACGGCCGCCAGGCTCACACGAGCAAACTGGGCAGCCCTTTTGGGCAAAGGCCTCCACGAGCAGAAGAACCGGCCACTTGCCGAGGCCGTGGTCGAGGAAACCGATTTTGTCGGCACCTACAGGCTGGAACGCAACGAGGATAAGCCGACGATCGTCGACGTTTATTCCAATGTGATCGAGGACGACAACGGCAAGATGTGCTTTCGGCTGGTGGCGCTGGTCGACGTATCGGCCCATGGCGAGGCGGGAGATGAGCGCTCGGTTGAGGAGCTTGTCAGCGAGAAAGACACACTGCTGCGCGAACTGCAGCACCGGGTGAAGAACAACCTACAGATGATCACCGCACTGATCCGGCTGGAAAGCCGCAACGCGACCGAGGCCGACCGGAGACGGTTTGAGCGGCTTGCCGGTCGCGTCGACGCTCTGGCGATCCTCTACCAGACGCTAACGGCCGACGAGCCGAAAGAGGAGGTCGATCTTGGCGTCTATCTCAGCCAGATCGCGTCCGCGGTGATGAGCTCGCATGCAGTCGAGGGGATCCGCCTGGATATGAAGGTGGATACATATCCCGTGTCAATAAACGTCGCCATGCCGGCGGGACTGGTCGTCAACGAATTGCTGACCAATTCACTAAAGCATGCGTTCCGGGGGCGCGACGGCGGCACGATAACACTGCACAGCGTCGTCGATGGCGACGGCTGCCGGGTTATAGTGGCGGACGACGGAATCGGCCTGCCGGAAGGCGAGACGTGGCCCAAGCCAGGCAAGCTCGGAGCGCTGATCGCGCGCTCGCTGACCGAGAACGCCAAGGCGCAGTTCGCAGTCGACTCTAGCGCCAGCAAAGGGACGAAGGTGACCATCATCTTCAAACGATCGGCGGCAGCAAGCTAAACGATTGCCGTCGAACATGGCAGGCTGGCGGCTGGCTTCATGTCGCGGCTTTGGGCAGGTGCCTGCAAATAGGCCCGGACGCGCCTCGCGGCCTGCTTCACATGGTCGAAATCTTCAATCGAAGAGCCGCCAGCTGCATTCCGCGGGAGAAGCAGGATGGAGTAAGCCGGGCGTTTCCCTCGCTTGGCTGGTCCAGCGTGACCGGCTTCAAGACAGCGGCAGGTAGCGCAGCGAATATTCTCCAATCAGCTCCATTGTTCGCCAACAAGACTGCTTGTTCGCGCAACACCATTTTTCCGGACTTACGCAGCCCGGGACCTGAGCGGAATTTACACCATTGCGGTCGATTGGCCGATGCTCGCCAAGCCTTGACAATTGTTCTATGCTCTCCTTGGCACGGCATGGTGGTGATTGCGACACGGAAGGCTGTTGTCCTGTGGGGGGTTCGATGTTCGAAGTCGTCGGAGACTGGCGGAAAACGGGCTCGAGAAGCTGGTTAGCCCTAAACACCCTTGGCTTGATCATCGCGCTGTCGGTGCTGTTTTTACCCGGACTGGAAAGCGCGAATGCACAGACGAACTGGACACTTGATCCAACCGCTTCGGTGCTCACCTACCAGTCGGTCAAGAAGAACACGATCGTTGAAACCAACAAGATCAGGAACATCGCCGGCACCCTTTCCTCGACGGGTGAGGCCAAAATCACATTCGACCTCAATTCAGTCGATACCGGCGTCGACCTTCGAAACGTCCGCATGCGGTTCCTTTTCTTCGAGACATTCAAGTATCCGGCCGCCGAACTGACCGCAAAAGTGGACCCTGCGGCGTTTGCCGATCTTGCGACGAAGCGAAGGATGAAGGCAGTGCTTCCATTCCGACTCAACCTGCACGGGGTCGACAAGGATCTCGAGGCCAATGTCGTCGTGACCTTGATCAGCGACAGCATGGTTTCCGTCGCTTCGGAAGCCCCCGTCGCCGTGCATGTCGAGGACTTCGGACTGCTGCCGAATGTCGACAAGCTGCAGCAGGCCGCCAATGTGGCCAACATTGTTCCGACCGCTTCGGTATCGTTCGATTTCGTGTTCAACGCCGATGGCAGCAAGCCCGCGGCCGTCCAGACCGTCGCGGCAAGCACCGCCGACGTCGGGCCCGTTGCCACCGATGCTGCGAAGGCGAACTTCAGCGACGAGGAGTGCCTCAACCGGTTCGAGGTGCTCTCTCGCACCGGAGCCATCTATTTTCGGCCGGCGAGCGCACGGCTCGACACCCAAAGCCGTCCGCTACTGGAGGAGGTCGTTGGCGTCGTCGGCAAGTGCCCGGGCCTGAAGGTGGAGGTTTCCGGCCACACCGACTCCGATGGGTCGTCCGCCGCCAACAAGCTCCTGTCGGAGCGGAGGGCCCAGGCCGTAGCTGACGCCATTGTTGCCGCAGGTATTGCTCGCACGCAGATCATGGCGATCGGTTATGGCGAGGAGCGGCCGGTTACTGGCAACGACACGCCGAAGAACAAGGCGCTCAATCGGCGGATAGAGTTTTCCGCCACCAAGCTCGTCAACTGAGGAAGGGCCTTTGTTCCGGCGGGGCTTCGATCTGATTGCTTGGTTTATTGGTGTCCTAGGCGCGATCGGGCTGGTGATGCTCTCGCTGTTGTTGACCTTGACGGCGGCCAACGCCGAACGTCGTGCTGCTCTGGTCCTTGGCAACTCCCAGTATCAGCATGCGCCGGCGCTGACCAACCCGGTACACGACGCGCAGGCTGTTGCCGAACGTCTCAAAAGCCTGGATTTTGAAGTCGTCTCCGGGTTCGATCTGACCAAATTGCAGACCCAGACGACCATTGCGCAGTTCGCAAAGCAGGTTCGCGGCGCCGACATTGCCCTTTTCTTTTACGCCGGCCACGGCTTGCAGGTTTCAGGCAGCAACTACCTGCTTCCGGTCGATGCCGCACTGGAAGACGAGACCTCGCTCGACTTCGAAGCGGTGCCGGTGGATTTCGTTTTGCGGCAAATGTCGCGCGAGACCAGCATAAGGCTGATTTTTCTCGACGCCTGTCGCGACAATCCCTTGGCCGAGGTGTTGGCAAAGACCGCAGGCGTCAAGGGAGCGAGAAGTGGCCTTGCCGAAATCCCGATCGAGAATGGCGGCACTGGCACGCTGGTCGCCTTTTCCACCAGTCCCAATCAGGTCGCCTATGACGGATCGAGCGAACACTCGCCGTTCACGTCGGCGCTGCTTGCCCATATCGGGGCCTCGAACGTCTCCATCACCGACGCAATGAACAGGGTTACCGCCGACGTGTTCAAAGCAACGGCCGGCAAACAGCGCCCGTGGATCAATGTCTCGCTCACCACCGAGGTCGTGCTGCACAAGGTGGATCTGAACGCGCCACTGATCGTCGGTGAGGCGACCGCTCCGCAACAACCGCAAGGCGCCTCGGGCGGGCGCAACGCCGCCGCAAATCCGTCTGGGGCTGACGATGCCCAGCTTGCGCTCAATGTGCTGCGTCAGAAAATCCCGAGACTGGCTTCGGACGAGCCGATCTTTTTCGACCAACCTGTCGATTTCGGAGATCCAGCAATCGACGGCAAGAGTATCGCCGAGCTGATCACAGGCAAACCACTCTTCACTCCCGTGGAAGGGCTCGACAAGGCGGTGTGGGAGGGCAAGCACTGCAACGGCTGTCATGAGTGGAATGAGGATCGGCTATGCGAACAGGCGAAAAATTTCGCCGCCAACGATGTCTCCGTTCTACGCCTGCAACATCCGCTTGGGACACGCTTCAAGGTGGCGCTGGCCAAATGGGCGCAAGGCGGCTGCAAGTGAGATCTGGGCCCTTCGGTTCGAAAACCCTGGTCAAACAAGACCATGGAGCTGCGTCTATTGGAATGGTTCGGGTCTAATACGCATCAGCCGATTGGCGCTGCGCCTCGATCTCGGCCAACTGCAGGCCCATTTCGACAAAGGCGGAGAGAACGGCAAAGCGGTCCGCCAGTGCGACGCGCGCCAGCCCTGCTAGAACACCGGCATTGACTGCATGGGCGGCAGGATGTCGCTGGAAGGCCGTTGGCGCGGCTGCGCCGACGACAGATCCGGCAACGCCAAAACCATTGTCACGCCATTCCGCAGCCAAGGCAATCCAGGCGCCCGGCGTAGCCGGCGGGGTTGCCGCAGCCTCGCTTACTGCGGCGCGGTGGCGGGGACTGTCCGGTTCGCTGACCCAGTCGCGAACAAGCGCGAGCAGCTCTTGATCTGTCTTATCGAGCAGCTCGCTCAGATGCCCCAGGCATTCATGGGCCCACCAGACCGCAGCCCGATCAGGAAGCAGGTAGGCACAAAACGTGATCGCCTCTTCGGGAATGGGCCCGGCGAGGAGATCGCGGCAAAACTCGATCGAACGCTGCTCGGTTGGAAGGGCTCTCATGTCTCTGGCGACAGCGGGACAAGCCACAAAAAGATCCCGTGCCGTTTTGAATCGGAGCCCATTGGCCATGACGCCACGCCTTCATCGAGGACCAGTCGGTACTCAAGCCCCCGGCGTGGCGCCGGTCAAGTCTCAACTCGTGGGGACGGGAGATCGGCCGACACAGCCAGGCTCGGCGTTTATTGACAGACAAACGCGTGGGAATGTGGTATATTCACGGTTGGTAATATCGGATGCTCAACAGGAGTAACCGCTATGCGGTGGGCCAGTTCACCCTTGGTGTTGGCGGTCGTGGCTTTCTCGACCCATGTTTCCGCCGACCCTGTCCAGAAATCAGAAGACATCGTCAAGTTTTTTGCTGGCGCGGCCGACCTCGGCAAGTCTCGGGGGATTTGTGTCGGCACGGAGGAGCAGTGTAAGAGCAAGACCAAGGCAAAAGAGGGGCCGGCCGACAAATCCAGTCTCGACATGCTGATCAATTTCGGGCTGGATTCGGCCGAACTCGACTCGACCGCACGCGCTGAACTCGAGGAGTATGCCAAGGCCCTGAAGGACAGCCGGATCAGTACTTTCCACTTCGTCGTCGAAGGCTACACCGACGCTTCCGGTCCGGCGCACTACAATGAGCGGCTGTCGCAGCGACGAGCGCAATCGGTGACGTCCTTCCTCACATCCAGTGGCATCGAGGCTGACCGCATCAACGCGATCGGGTTGGGCGAAGCGCATCCGCGTAGCCCGAATCCATACGACGCCGTCAACCGCCGCGTGGAAATGCGTATAAAGGCCGAGTAGCGTACGGATGCCGCCTGAAACTGTGCAGCAGTGCGTCAGGAACTGAGTGGCAAGCGCAGCGGCAGTCAGGCGAATAGGCTTGGAACGACCCCGGTCAGTTCTTGAGCACGCCGCCCACCACCACACCGGAGCCGAAGAGCAACGCCTTGGTCAGGAAGTCGTTATCCTTGGGCGGCGGAGGATCGTCCCGCCGCCCCACGGTCTTGCGGAAGCGCCGTTTCTGAACGACCTGCTGTTGTTTGCGGGGTTTCTGCGCCACCGGCCGCTGGGTGCGGACCTTCTGCGCAACCTGCTTTTTCGGCTGAGTCGTACGGGCTTCATCGGCAATATATCCGGCACGCACGGCTTCCATCGTCGGATCTGTCCGAACCACGAGGAATGCAAGTTGCTCGCGCGGCAGATAGGTGGTCGGCGGAAGACCATTCTTGGCTTGCCAGATGCCGATCGCCGGGCGGGTCTGCGGACCTATGTTTCCGTCGATGCGGCCAAGTTCGTTGCCCAACCCCTCGATGCGCAGTTGCAGGTCGATGCGGCTTTGGCGGTCAAGACCGTGTCAATTCGGTGCCCGCTGTTTGCTTACCTGGTCCGAAACGCCGACCGATGTGCGCACCGCAGAATCCGAGCTGGCATTCGCCTGGTCCTCATCGCGCGCCGCGATCTGTTAGTTTTGGGCTTTGGGCGTGTTCAACTTATCGATGCTCAGCCGCGCCACAGTGGCGAAGCGACCGTTCGGAAACTGGTCGATAATGAGCATGAACCCAACGATGGGGTGGTGCTGACCAATGCCCGAAATTCGAATATCGGCGGGCTGGCCGCCTTCGCGACGGGCATCGTGTCGTTTCTTTCGCCCTGCATGCTGCCGCTGGTGCCGGGCTATGTTTCGTATGTCGCCGGTCGACGCAAGGGATGCGGCGCCGGTTGGAAGGCCCGCTTATCGGCGGCGGGATCGAGCCTCTATTTCGTGCGCGATTGTACCGCTTGAGTATCCGTCGTCGCTACTCTATATGATGCGTGATGATTGATGCGCACCAAGGAGGGCGATATGAGAACGACACTGGCGATCGATGACGACGTCCTGGTCGCGGCCAAGGCCATGGCCCGGCAGCAGGATCGCAGCCTCGGCGAGGTCATCACCGATCTCGCCCGGCGCTCGCTGCGCCGCCCGCAAGCCGGCGGCGAGCGCAACGGGATACCTCTGCTGTCGCCTCGGCCGGATGCACCTCCTGTCACGCTTGAGACGGTCAATGCCTTGCGTGACGAGTTGCTGTGACCTTCCTGCTCGACGTCAATGTGCTGATCGCGCTGATCGATCCTGGCCATGTCGCCCATGACGACGCCCATGGCTGGTTCGAAGTGACCGGTCATGCCGCATGGGCTACCTGCCCCATTACCGAAAACGGCGTCTTGCGCATCGTCGGAAACCAAAAATATCCTAATTGTCCCGGTTCGCCCGCCGTCGTTGCGCAAATCGTCACCAAGTTGCGAGCCCTGCACGGGCACAGCTTCTGGTCCGACGATGTGAGCCTGGTTGGCTCCGGCGACATCGATGCGGCGAAAATCCTGACCTCGGCACAGGTCACCGATACCTATCTTCTTGCGCTCGCCAAGGCGCATGGCGGCCAACTTGCGAGCTTTGACCGCAAGCTGTCGGGGGCGGCGGTGAAGGCCGGGAAGACTACACTGCACTTGATCCCCACAAGGTAGACCGCGGGGCTCTTTCTGTCAGGGTACATACCGGCAAAGGATCAGCCGTTGGTGGCCTTAGCCGGCGTGAAGGACAGCTTCTTCGAGGCGGAGATCTTGGTGGTCGCGCCCGTCGAGGGGTTGCGGCCCTCGCGTTCAGGTGTTTCCTTCACCTTGAACTTGTCGAAACTGGGCAGGCTCGGCTCAGCACCGCCATCGGCCGCATCAGCGATGAATTCTCTCGGTGCCGGACGCTTCTACTCGAAAATAGCCGGCCATTCTTGCAGAACGTGACGAATACAACCGCCGTGGCGTAAGTGATCTTGGCCACGGTTCGATAGTGCGCAGACCAGAAAAACATCTGCTAACAAGGTCGAAGTATAGCACTCGTTGGACGGAAAACCGTCGTCTGCGTGCACCGAAGCGGTCACGATTTGCCGCGCCATGCACAGGTTCAAAGCGCATTCTGAACAGAACTCAGCATCGCCGTGATCGCCTGTTTGTACTTTGCGAACTCGGGCGACGTCTGCCGGACCTCCGTGGTGGTCGTCGTCTGCTGGCCCGCCGTGGTTGTGGCTGGGCTCAGCTTGCGACCCATCTTTCTTTCGGCCCAGTCCGCGACATAGCTGGCGGTCTTGCCCGTCAGAAAGGGATTGGCCTGAATGACGGCTGACCCGAGCACGGCGCTCAATTGCGCGGAACCCGATGCCGACAGCACCTGATGCGCGCCCTCCATGCCGAGAAAGTGGCAGAGATAGAGCCGGCCGGCTGTGATCTGGTGGCCGCGCGCCCGAAGATAGGCTTCGCCTTCTCGCGCCAGATTGCGAACCATCTCGCGCGAGATCGTGGCGTCATATCGCAGGGCGAGCAGGTCGGCAGTCGAGAGTGTGCGTGCAAGTTCGGGGCGGTAAGTGTTCATCATCCGGATCCAGGTCTTTGTGATGAATTGGCCGGCGCCGGTCGCTGAAGAATTTGGGTTCTTGGCACGGGCGCTGCCGCCACTTTCGACATGAACGATACGGTCGGTGAGCGTTTCCACGGCGGAAAGATCCGAAGCGACCGCGGTAACCGTGCCCAGTGGGTCGATCGCCGCGCCATTCTGATAGAGTTCGAAATGCAAATGCGGTCCGGTCGAAAGGCCGGTGGTGCCGATATAGCCAATGATGTCGCCAGCCTTCACCTTGCTGCCGACGCCGCCCTCGATTGCGAATTTCTGCATATGCGCATAGCGCGTCTCGCGCCCGCTTCCGTGCGAAATCTTGACTAGATTGCCGTAGCCGCCCCCATCGCCCTGGAAGCTGATTTCGCCATCGAAGGCGGCTGCGATCGGCGTGCCGACCGGCGCCGCCCAGTCGACGCCCTTGTGGATGCGAACGGTGCCTAGAATTGGATGCTTGCGCGGCCCGAAGGTCGAGGTCAAGACCCCGTTGACCGGTGTGACCATGCCATTGGTGACCGTCAGCGAACGGACCTGATCGTCGCCTGTCACGCATGCAAATTGGCCATCACCCTGCTGGAAGACGAAACAGTCGAGACTTTTTGTCGTGCCCTGGACACCAACATACAGCACGCGGCCGGCGCCTTCGTCCTTGCCGCGCGGCGTCTGAGAATAGATCAGCACAAGACGCTGGTCCTCGCTTGCAAAGGCATCCAGATCCTGTCCTCTCGACAGATACATGATGGCTTCGCCGATCACGCCGGTTGGAACGCTGTTGCGTGCCGCAGTCGAGTAGATCGCGTCGAGCAGACGATACTGCCTTTTGTGGCCGCCTTCTGCCGGCGCGCCCGAGTAGTTGAACAGGTCTTCGCGTACCCAAGGGTCAACGCCCGATACCAACACGCCCGCGGCATTACGCGTCAGCGTACCGACAAAGACGTTCTTGGCGTAGATCGACACCTGCATGAGGGACATCGTTGTCGTCTCGCGGTTGGGCCGGTATCCACGCATGGCCACGACATAGCCCGGTTCCAGGCCGTCCCGGCCGAAGAGGGCCTTCAGCGCCTCGCCTGCCTGCTTGGCGTCGTCGGCGGAGAAATGTGCATCGAGCGCAACGCTATCCAGACTGCGATCGTTGAGGATCTTCACGAACGTGTCTTCCGTCGCCTCAAACCGCTGATATTCGTTCGTCACAGTTGCGACGCTGGTGTTGTTTTCGATCTGGGTCTTCTGGAATGCGGGAAGGGCTGCGTCGCCTGCATCGATTGTTTCACCCCAGCCGGCTTCGGGATCGTCGGTGTCGGCCTGTTGATCCGAAGCCGGCGCGGGCTCACCCGCGCCAGGAGATGGCTCAAGATCGTTCTGCAGATCGCTGGAGGGCGCGGGGGCGGTCTTTCGTTGCGCCTGGAAGAATGCAAAATCCTCCTGCGTCGACGGTATCGTCGTCATGAATTTTTCGCTGGCGCTAAGCATGACGTCGGACAGGATCTCGATCTGTGGCGAAACCCCTGCCGGGTCGAGTTCTGCCGGACGCGGAATCACGCGGCCTTTCGTTGCTGCGCCGTTATCGGGTGCGAGCGTGATCCACATAGGGTCCCCCGCCAGGCCGATAATCGCAGGCACATAGACAGATGCATCGGCCGGCACATCATCGGCTCCTTCTACCGCGCGCAACTCCTCGTCTTCGTCGCCAAATGACCAATAGTCCGCGGTGAGGTAGAAGCCGACGGCGATCGAACAGAGGAAAATCAAGGCCAAGCCTGCAATGAGCCGGCGCCAAAGTGCGCGCCGGCGAAGGGCGGCGCGCGCCTGCCTTTTCTCCTTGAAGCTGGTGTCGATAGCGTGCGTCACGGACTGCTTCCGGTCAGGAAAAACGTCCACCGCACCTGTTCAAGCGTATCGACTTCAACAAATCGCGCGGCGATATGGCCGCGATGCCAGCATTCGTCGATGCCGCGTATCGAGAAACGTCGCCGCTCAATGCACATTTCGGTCGATCCGGTCAGGATCGCATGGCCGAAAACGTCAGTGGCGTAGAGGTAGATGTAGCGGTTCGTCAGTTCCTCGCGGATGACGTTCACGCACTGATTTGCGCCGATGGTCCACCAGCCATCGGTCTGGTCGGCATTATCGACCTCCTGGCCGACGGCGAGGTTGACGACGTCGAGCGTCTGATTGCACACCGTGAATTCGGCGCGCGCTTCGTTGCATGAGAGCACGGCCAGCAACGCGGCGGCCGAAACGACCGCAAGCCTCATGCGACCCCTCGAGGCAAGCAAGGTCCGAAGCCGACCACGCTGCTTTACGGGCAGGTCAGACGACGAGCGGGGCAGACGCGAGCTACGTGGTTCCATCGGACGCCCATGCTACCCGCCGAGCCGGAAATACTTGGCACTGGCCGAGAACTTGGATCCGTTGGCCTCGATTTCCTCGAGAATTTTGGGCAACAGCTGCGAGGCTGGCATTGGCGTGGAGAACGCAGCCGCCTGGATATCCTGGGGTCCGGTGATCACCATGATGATCTGCGGCACGGCCTTGCCTGCAGCCCTGTCGGCGGCGCCGAGACCGATCGGGATGCTGAAGGTGGCCTTGTCCGATTGAACGACCATGCGGTCATCGAGGTTGAACATCATGCCTTTGTGGTCGATCAGCAGCACGCTGGAAATGAGCCCGCCACGCGTCACCAGCGTACCGCTGATCGGCGTACCATTTGGCACCGATGTTCGATCGAGAACAAGCTGCGGCTTGTCGCCAGCAGCCTGCCCCAGAAAGCGCAGGAAGTTGGTGACTTCGCACTGGCTCGGCTCAATGAGGCGCACGTTGATGTCCGGCTCAACGTGGAACTTTGCCTGGAAATCAGCCAGCATCTGCTCGAATGGCTGGACCGCGGTTCCAAATCCTTCGATGGCAGCGGTCTTATCGGTTATCGACGTCACGGCGGCGTAGAAACAGTCGCCACCGCTGAAGTCGCGAACCCACGAGACACGCTGCGCTATATCGTCGATCACCGGAGGAACTTCCGGCTTGGGCACGTTCAAGGCGACCGTGGCCTGGTCTGGCTGTCTGGCGGCCGGCTGGTCGGCCTGCTGGTCCTTTGCGCTCATCGCATCTGCCTGGCCTGCAGCCGGCTCGGGACAGGGCGCGGCCGATTTCGCCTCCGCCGGCTGGTTTGCCTGTCGTTCAGGCTTTTGGCTCACCGCGACATCGGGCTGGGGGGCCGGCGGCGTTAAAGCTTTTTCGGCTGGTGGAGCGATTGGAGCGATCTTGCCAAGCGGGGGAGGCGTTTTCGGGCTGTCGCCGGCCGCGATGTCGGGCTGAACTGCCGGCGACATTTTTTCGGCCGGCGGCTGTGCCGCGCTTGCTGACGATTTCGGTGTTTCCCTGGCTTGCAGGGGGATCTTGGCGGGCTCTGCCGGCTGCGGCTTTTGGCTGTCGGCGACGTCGGGCTGCGGCGCTGGCGGCGTTGACGTTTTTTCGGCTGGCGTTGGAGCTGGAACGAGCTTGTCAGGCGGCGGAAGCGTTGTCGGGCTGGCGTTGGCAGCGGTATCGGGCTGAATTGCCGGCGCTACGTTTTCGGCCGGCGGCAGCACTGTGCTAGCTGATGGCTTCGGGGCTTCCCCGGTTTGTCGGAGTATCTTGGGCGACTCTGGCGGTTGCGGCTTTTGAGGCGCAGCCGCCTCTGCCTGATTTTTAGTTGGCGATGCGGTGGTCTGCGTTCGCGGCTGCGCGGGTGGAGCTAGCTCTGGCGGCTTAGGAGCGTTCGCAACATTATCCGTCGCGACCGGCTTTGATGCCTCTGGTGCGGGCTCAGATGGTTCTGGGGCGGACAGCGATGTCGTGCCGGCGCTCGGCGTGGTAGGCGTCATAAAACCGCTAATATAGAGGCCGGCACCCGCGGCGAGAGACAGCGTCGCGAAGGCAGAAATCGCGATGGTTCGGGTCTTTGTGGATTTTCCAGGCCCGCCACGTGCGACCGCGCGTGGCGGGCTGGCGACTGCTGAAGGCCGCGGTTCCGACAGCAGCGCAGGACGGACATGTGGGACGAAGCGCTGCCCACCGGAAGCTGCCGTCACAGGCGCGTTGCGCCCCAAATCATAGGAAGGCTGGGCCTTGGGCTCAGGCGCAAGGGTTTGCCCCGCTCGTGGCAAACCCGGCCGATTGCGGGTCGGGATGAACGTTGGTGGCGTTGTGCCTTCGTCCTCGTCACGCGTCATTCTGGCGATTTCCGCCATGCTCGCCGGGCGGTCTCGCGGATCCGGCTGTAGCATGGCTTCAACAATGCCACGAAAATCGTCGTCGATGTCGGACAGGTCGGGCACAGTCCGGCGCTTTTCGATGATCTCGAATTGGGACCCGCTCATGTCGATCGGCTTGCCGCGCAGAACGGCAACCAGCACCAGCCCCAGGCTGTAGATGTCGGATTGCTCGCTGACATCGCCGCTGTACAGCCCAAGCTGTTCGGGCGAAACGTAGTTGTACTTTCCCGCGAATTTTCCGCCGATCAGGGTCCCCCCGCCGACGGTCGCCGATCGCGCAATACCGAAATCGATGATCTTGGCCTGGTCGACCCTACCCCCTGGCAAGATGATGTTATCGGGCGAGAGGTCGCGGTGAATTGCTCCCGCTTGATGCACGGCGCTCAGACCCGACGTGAGGCGATGGCAGAGCTTGCGTACCTCTTCAGTCGGCATCGGGCCACATCGCATGATGTCGTACAGCGACTCGCCGTCGACAAATTCCATGGCAAGGTAGGGACGGCCGATGCCTGGATCGATGGTGAAGACGTGATATCGCACGACCGCATCATGCGACAGGTGATTGAGGATTGACGCTTCCTTGCGGAACAGGGACAAGATCGTCGGGTCGCGGGCAAATTCGGGCAGGACGATCTTGATCGCGACGTGGTCGCCAGTCTGGATGTTGTGGCCACGGTAGACCTCGCCCATGCCACCGAATGCGATCCTCTCGTCAAGTTCGTAGATGCCGCTGAGCTGCGTGCCGACGGCTGTGTTGGCCAGCTGCGGCGATATTCGCGTCTTGTCGTCGGCGCTCATCAGCCTCAACCCTCCGCTCTGGACAGATCAGGGTAGGGGGGGTGTCCGTTGTGCCCGTTTGCGAACTTCACCAGCACAATGGTGACATTGTCTGTTCCGCCCCGCGCCAGCACCATTTGCAGCAGATTTTCGCAAGCCGCCTGAGGCGTCGCAGACACCACCACGGCCCCGATCTCGGCGTCGGTCAAATGCGCCGTCAGCCCATCTGTGCACAACACGAAGATGTCTCCCGGCATAATTTCGCCTTGCTGGAAATCGATGACGATTTCGTCGCTGACGCCGACCGCATGCGTGATGACATTGCGGCGCGGCCAGGTGAGCGCCTCGGCTGCGCTGATCATGCCGCGATCGAGAAGTTCCTGAACTTCGGTGTGGTCCCTCGAGATCTGCGAGATCGAGGCATTACGGACCAGATAAACCCGGCTGTCGCCTGCCCACAGGCAGGCAAATCGCCCATCCATCGCCAACAGGGCGGCAACGGTGGAGCCGATGGTTATGCCGCGAGATTCGGAGATCCTGCGGATCTCGGCGTTGGCGCGGCTCAGCCTGTCTTCGAAGCGCGCACGAAGATCCGGGGCGGAACTGGCAATGCCGATCGTGGCCAGATGATCGACAATGCTGGCTGAAGCGACCTCTCCGGCTTCATGTCCACCCATTCCGTCGGCCACCACCCACAGGCCGGTTCGTGGCTCGACTAGATAGTTGTCTTCATTGTGCTCACGGACACAGCCATTGTGGCTCACGCCGAAGCTTTCAAAGGAAAGGGCGACATCGCTCACCTTGCCACCAAGCGCTTCTTAAAGCGTCCTCTGCGGCGCACCTTCAGGCGCTCGCTGCTGCCACTTTGCCACAGGCTGGAATATTAAAGTATCGAAATTTAGCTTTGAGCCCGTGACGCGGGATCGCAGCAGCTTTGGCGCCCTAGTTGCACCAGGTGAGGCTCAAATCCTCTCAAAACGCCTTCGGGCAGCTGAATGCGGAAAGTGCGGGAAGGAGGAAGGGGCTGGGTCCGGAACCGGTCTGGATCGTATAGCTGACGTCGCGTCCGCCGATTACGAAGCGCGCCTCAACAGAGCCGTCTTTGCTGGTGATCGTCGCCTTGTCCAGCAACCGCTTGAGCGACCACGGCCCTTCGAACCTGATTGCGGATTCACGGCCCGGCATTTCCGGCATCAGCCTCAGACTGACGGATGTCGAGGCCGCACCGGTCGGCCAGGACACAGTGCTTGGCGTGTTACCCGCCTGGTTGCTCTGGACGATCTGGCCGTCGACGTCGAGCACCGCAGTATCTGCATCACCGTTCAGCGAGAACGGGGTAAAGGTCAGGTTGACCGACGGCATTGACCCGCCCGAAGGGAAAAATGCGCCGCGGATTTCCGCAGCCAGCTGAAAGTTTTTCAGCGTCGACTTCGACAGGTCGCGTCCAAAGCGCGCATTCTGTTTCCAGCTCCAGTCCTGGCCGCTCATGTCGATCAAGGAAGCAAGGTTATGTGCGAAGAACCGATCCATCAGGCCGCCCGGAGAGAACAACTTGGCGAAGTCCGCCATCGCAATATCCTTGGCACCATCGCCGGCGAAGGGGTAGCGGCCGTTGACCGCCTCCTCGCAGGGCTGCGTGACGGCCTGGTCGAGCATCTCGTTCAAATTCGTCAACGAAATTTCAGCCGCGTTGCCGTCAAATTCGTCTGCGGTTGCGTTGACTATTCTGCCGAGTTGCTTGGGCAGACGCGATGCATTGGCGCGAAGGGTGGCTATCTGCAGCTGCAGGTTGGCGTTGACATTTTCCGTCTGCGAAGGGACCTCGGTTGCCAGTTGCAGGCTCTGGTGGATATCGCGAAAATTCTGGGTCAGCGCATCGATCGGTCGGTGTCCAAAAGGCCCGCTTACCAGAGCCTGGAAGGACCTGAACTGCGCTTCGATGTTTGCCCCAGGGCTCTGGGTTTGAAATTTCGCGGACCCGGTACCAGCACGGCTTTGCGATTTTGCGGAGCTAATTTGAATGCCGATGCGAGCCAGGCCCTTGGCCATGTCTGCGTCGTCCTGGGACTGGCGCATAACGGTCCCAGCTTGCATCCCAGTGCCCGAGTCTTCGCCGGAGACAGAGTCGCGCGCCAGGGCTGTTTCCTCGGCAATCGCAGTAAAAAGCTGTTCGATCGGCGAGCTTGGTGAGGCAACGGCGGAAAGCGCGACATAGTGCGGCTTGTCGTTCAGCATGGCTTTGAATTTCAAGCCATCGAGAACGCTGTTCCATGCGGCTGCGAACTCCTTGCCGTAGCGGTCGAGAAGTTCGGGGCCGAGTTTGAGCAACTCCTGATCGATGCCGCCTTGCTCGCCGCCACCGCCCAGAACCCACTGGTCGTCGTCGAGTGTCTGCGCAATGCGCGAAAGCTGTCCGAGATAAAAGTTGTTGAATCCGACATGGGTGTAGAGACCGGGAATACGAAGCTTCGACAGATCGCCGCCATCGACGCGCTCGAACACAAGCTGCGCTTCGGTTCCAGCTTTTTGAGAGACAGCAAAATCGTCCAGCGCAGCCGCATACACCGCCGACTTGATCAATGCTGACGCGCGATCCGCAAGGCTCATACGTCCGAGCGAACGCTGAGCGGCTTCGACAAGCGGCTGGTTGAGTTCGAAAACTGGATCATAGGCATCGTCCAACGCAAGCATGGCGCGTAAGTGCTTTTCGAGCTGCGCGCGTCCTTCGCGGTTGCTCTCGCCCGGATACCGGTGCTGTTCCCAATCCTGCTTCATCCAGGAGATGATCAATGGGTCATCGACCTTAGGTGCCTTACCGCCGAGCATCAGGTAAATCTTGAGCGGTTCGTAAAGCGCGGCGGGATCAGCCATCGTCGCCTGGACGGTCCGCTGCGCCTGAACAAGCAGACGCGACCGCAACATTCGTTCCAGTGCTTGCCGGTAGGCCGTTGTCGATGCCGAAAGAAGCCTTTCCCGCTGGCTAAGGTCGACCGTTTCCTCGATCGGTGTCGGTAAGTCACTGGTTTCGAAACCGGCCGGCATGTTGCGCAATTCGTCGAGCGGCCCGATGACGTTTTCAAGGTCGACATCGGTGACCGTCGTGCTTTTGAGCAGGGCGTCCGCTGTCTCGTGATATTGGCTCATCGCCTGCGTCGTGGAGGCGATGAGCGAGCGGTTGGCCATGAAGCTCATTGCGAGCGCGCCAAGGGCCGCTGCAGTGATCAAGGCGATGATGCCAAAGCCGCCATATCTGAGGGCCGCTGCCCGCCTCTCGGTCGCTCGGTCATAGGAAACCCATCCGGATTCGGCGAAAATGACATCAGTCAGGAGGTCGTGCAAAAAGAAGCTCTTGCCGGTCCCGGACAGATGGGGGCGGGAATTGTTGCCGAAACTGCGGCCGATTGCGCCCAACACCTGATCGATCGGCGTTCCCTCTTGGGTCCCCGACGAGAAGTAGAGCCCACGCAAGCTGACATTCACCTGGCTGCGGACCGGATCGAACAGGCTGGTCACGAAACCGGCAATTCGGCCCTTGAGCGCGTAAAACTGGGCCGGAAAGCCAAAGATCGATATGCGCGAGACCGGATCAGGCTCTTCCTGCAGGCGGTCAGCTATCTCGTCCGCCAATCGGTTCGCCAGTGCATCGAATTCGGCCGAAGCCTCACCGGCCATGTTCTTGTTGCGGTCGGTGGTCTGGAATGTTGCGCCCCAGACCTTGCGCCTGCGGGGCTCCTCGAAACTGCCGAAATACTCCATGAAGCCGGCGACGAGATCGGCCTTGGTGAAAAGCAGGTACACCGGAAACTGGATTTTCAGCGTCTCGTGGATCTCCCTCAGGCGACTGCGTATTTCAACGACATGGGCGTCCAGCTGCTGGTCATCGAGGCTGATGAGATCGGCAAGGCTGATGGCCAGGATAACCCCGTTGATCGGTTGTCTGGTGCGGTATTTCTTGAGCAGTGACAAAAACGCAAGCCAGCTCTTGCTGTCGCTTCCAGCATTGGAATCCTGCGTGGTGTAGCGTCCCGCCGTGTCGATCAGCACGGCCTCTTCGGTAAACCACCAGTCGCAGGAGCGGGTGCCGCCAACACCGGCCACCGGCTGGGCGTCTCCTGAACCGGCAAGCGGAAAATTCAGACCCGAATTGACCAGTGCCGTCGTCTTGCCGGCGCCCGGCGGGCCAATGACGATGTACCAGGGAATGTCATAGAGGAAACTGCGCTTGCCGCTCGACCGCTTGAGTGCTGCGATGGCCTCACTCATGCGCGCCTCGAGCACCGGTGAATCGTCATTGCCCCCGTCGTTGCGGGCAACGACCGTCTCGAGCGCTTTTTGTGCCTTTCTCACCTGCCAGACGCGCACTGCGTAAACGAGGGCCGCGGTCGCCACGATCGTGCCGATGATTGTCGCACGCAACCAGACAGGTCCCAGCGGCCGGATATCGGCGAAGCGGATCAAAGGTCCAGCAAACCAGATCGCCGCCGCAAAACCGGCCAACGCGGCCGTGCTGAATATCCGCGGCAGCCAACGCGTCATTGGCGTTTCCCACCGGCGGTGTTCACAGCGTTTCCTCCTTGGGGATCATCACGTCGACACGGCGGTTCTTGGCGCGGCCCTCGGACGTCGCATTGTCGGCAATTGGCTCATCTTCGCCCTTGCCGTCGGCGGTTATTCGCGAGGAATCGCCAAGTTTCGCGGCGATCATTGTTTCAACAGCCTTCGCGCGCGCGACCGAAAGGTCAAAGTTGGATTTGAACGTGCTTGATTTCCGTGGCTTCACATTGTCCGTGTGGCCAACGATCCTGATTGGCCCTGGCTCGTGCTCAAGGGCTGCGGCAATCTGTGCGGCCAGTGGCACAAACTCGGGCTTCACCTCGGTCTTGCCAGGCTGAAACAACAAGAGATTGCTGATCTCCACAACGATGAAGTCGCCCTTTGTGCCGACGGTAAGCCCGCCGCGCTCGACTTGCGTGGCCAGTGCCGAGCGGATGCGGTCGATCTGGCCGGTCACGGCAGGCGAGGCGACTGCCACCGGTTCGGCAAGTGGTGCTACATTGGCGCGCTCGATCGTCACAGGCGTCGGGGGATTGAGCGCCAGCAATTGTCTGGCTGCAGCATCGCCTTCATCGGTCATGAACGCCCGCAACGTGAAGAACGCGGCCGTCAGCAGGGCTGACGCCGCTGCGGCAACACCCCAGAGCGGCAGGCGGGCCGAAGACGGCATCATCGTCGCGGCCACGCTTTGCCAGCGGGGGGAGATGTCCTCTCCGGCGCGGGCCCTGAAGTAGCGAAGCGTCTCGTAGACGTCGCGCCGCACACGTTCGAGACTGGTATCGTCGCGCGCCAGGCCCCGATATTGGCCCTCAAATCCCAGGGACAAGCAGACATGCATCAGCTCCAGCAGGTCTAAGTGTGGCTCCGGATTGGCCAGCACCTTGTTCAGCGCTTCGTAAAAGCCGGCGCCGGTGGGCTCGACGTGAAAGAACCGCGACAACATGCTGTGCTGTGCCCAGGTGTCCTTGCCGGCCCAGGGCAGGTTGCCAACAAGATCGTCGGCGGTTTCGCAAAGGGCAAACTTGGCGATCCGCGCATCCTCTTCGGGAACGCCTGACTTCTCCAGCGTCCAGTCGAACCTCTCGATCGCATCGGCGATATGTTCGGCCAACGGCGGCGCCTGTCTTTCGACCGGCACGAGCCTGAGATGCCCGAACAGGACGAGCAATGGTGCTGAGGCAGCGAGGATCGGATTTGGCGTCGAATACTTGACCGTGTCTGCGGCGCCGAGCAGCACCTCCTGCTGAATGCTCGGCCTTGACCCGGCCGCCCCGGCTCTGGCCGCTGTACCGGACGATGCTCCCTGATAAAGAATGGTTCCGGATGTCCAGTCCGGCGGCATATGCCGACCTATGTCAGGATCGAAAACTGTCGATTCCTTGACATGCGGGGGCGCGACGGTCTTCGCAATCGGTTCGTTTGCGGCTGGTTTCGCATTCTGCCCGCGTCGTGGATTGGTGCGGATGACGGTCTTGCCGACCGGGCCGAAAGGATCGTCCTTCGAGCTCATCGCCGATATGCCGCTGCCGTGCAGTGTCCGCGCTTGCGTGCGAGAGGCGCCAGATATTTCCTGGCTGGATAGGGCAGGCAATGGTCCTTCCGGCAAGGCGGTCCGGAGCTACAAGAAACTATGGCGCCGCAATATGACATTTGCCACAGACCCCAGGTCAATCAGGCTTACCCGCTTGGCGAACTGTCGTATGTGATCGTAGTCCCAGATGTTGTCGATTGGAACATGATGCGGGGCGCCGACGCTCTTTTCTTCGTCAGCTGCAGCGCCGCGGTCCCTTGGATTGTTTATTTTTGCTTGTCGGCTTTGGCATAGGCCTCGCTGAAATAAGCCAGGAATATATCAAGCATACCGTTTTCGTGGGCCTCCTCCATAGTCCGCCATGTCGTGACAAAGGCGTCCCATGCCTGACTTTTCTTGGAGGTAAACGATGATGGCGGGAGCTTTTTGCCGATTGCTTCCGGCGACAGGTCGTCAAGCAATCGCGACAGCGCAGCTTGCATGGCGGCATAAGTCGCAAATTCGTGCGTCTTGAGATCGCGGAACGCGTCTTCGATACTGTTCCTGGCATCGAGATAGCCGGCTCTGCGCCGTGCAAACATGATTTCGAGTATGTCGTCGATTCCCGGCACGAACTTCAGAGGGTTGTTGTCGGCCGAGCTTATCATTGTTCGGTGTGGGCTCTTGGCCAATGTCTTTGCAGCCGCACGTGCCTTCAGCAGCAAGGCCAGTTGCTCGACCACGACCCGAAGGACCGAGCCGATTTCGGCCGCAACTTCGTGCGGGTCCCGCGACTGCAGCAGTTCCGGGGAAATACCCGCTCCAATCGCGATTTCCCGCAGCACCTCGTCTCTCGTCGAAGGAACGGACGCGGGCAGCGACGGTGCTTGTTGCCCGAGCCATCGCTCTGCCGAACTGAAGAAAGGCTCGCCTCCAGAGTCAAGCTGCCGATCGACCACGGCGGGCATGTGTCGTTGCGTCGAACCTTGGTCGCCTTGCGGATGGGTTGGCGTGGCGCGCTCGTCAATCGATACAGAGATGACGTAGCGGCCGACCAGGAGCCTGTCGCCGTGCTCCAGCCGGTGCGGACCGGTGATGCGTTGGCTCGATCCGTTAATGAAAGTGCCATTGCGCGAGATATCGTAAAGCCAAAACGCGCCTGCCTCGTACCGAATCTGGCAATGCCGGCCGGAGATGAACTTGTCAGGGTCGGGTAAGATCCAGTCGCAATTTTCGCGCCCGATTTTGAAGGTGCGATCACGCGATTTGTAGCTGGGGGGTACGCCAGCGGGCAGGGCATCGACATTGCTGATCTGCAGACTGATTAACATGCGAAATCGCCTGTGTGATCGATGGCGGCCTTCTCGGCACGATACTCCATGTTTTTAGCGTCGCTAATCCCAAATTCGCATCGACGCAGCGAGCGAACCCTTGGTAACGCAAGCCCGGGCGGCGCTTCATGGTCCTCTTTGGCCAGCACAACAACATGTGGTACGCTCGAAGGGACTGGCACCCAGCGAGGTTTGGTGTCATTTCGAGTTCCTGGACAGCAGGAGCTTCGAATCCGCCGCGCTGGCGGCCGGGTCCAGGAGGGGCACGACCCATGCCGAGTGAACAACGCGCGACGGCAGTGCAAACGCCAGTTGGCGCCGAGCTGCTGACCTTCACGCATCTTGTCGGGCGCGATGAGATAAGCCGTTGTTATGCCTATACGGTTGGGTTCGTAAGCACCGACCACGACATCGATCCGCTGAAGATGCTGGGTGGGGCTGTCTCGATCGAAGGTGAATCCGATCCGAAACGTTGGTTCGGCGGCCTTGTGTCCGAGTTCAGACTTACCCGGATCGAGGACCGATTGGCATATTACGAAGCGGTCGCCAGACCATGGCTCTGGTTTCTCGGCAACACGACCGATTGCCGTATTTTTCAAAACATGAGCGTCGTCGAAATCGTCGAAGAGGTGTTTTCGAAATACAGCACGGCAAAATTCGAGAAACGCCTGCAAGGGTCCTATCCGCCGCGCGAATATTGCGTGCAATATGACGAGACGGATCTCGATTTCGTGCAGCGGCTGCTCGAGCACGAAGGCATTTTGTATTTCTTCGAGCATGGCGAGGGCAAGCACACCCTTGTGCTGGCCGATGCGATGAGCAAGCTGAAGCCAGCGCCGGGCTATGAAAAAGTGCCTTACCACTTTGAGGGGCAGGGCTCCCGGCGTGATGTCGAATATATCACCGAATGGATCCCGGGCAGTTCGGTGCGGCCGGGCTCCTATGTCCATACCGATTACGATTTCAGGAAACCGGGCGCCGACCTGATGGCCAAATCGGCCCAGCCGTTCAGTCACAAGTTGGCCGCGGGCGAGAATTACCGTCAGCCCGGCGCCCATTTCGAAGTCGGTCGCGGCGATAGCCTGGCGGCGATCCGGCGCGAGGAGATCCAGGCGGTGCACCAGCGCATCGCCGCGGTCGGAACCGTGCGCGGCCTGTATTCAGGCTGCACGTTCAATCTGGATGGCTTTCCGCGCCAGGACCAGAATCAGGAGTATCTGGTCGTAAGTGCCGAATACAGGCTGTTCGATCCTGGCTACAGGCCGCATGCCGACTTCGACAGCGAGAACTTCAAGGTGATCCTTGGTGTGGCACCCACGGCCTTGCCCTATCGTCCGCCGCGGGTCACGACACGGCCGATCATGCGCGGGCCGCAGACGGCGACCGTGGTCGGACCTTCGGGCGAGGAAATATTCACCGACAAATATGCACGGGTGAAGGTCCAGTTCCATTGGGACCGTCTGGGCAAGAAGGACCAGAACAGCTCCTGCTTCGTGCGCGTATCGCAGACCTGGGCCGGCAGCGGCTGGGGTTTCATCCAGATCCCGCGCATCGGCCAGGAGGTGATCGTCGACTTCATCGAAGGCGACCCGGATCTGCCGATCATCACCGGCCGGGTCTACAACGCCTCGCAGATGCCGCCCTACGGACTGCCGGGCAGCGCCACGCAATCCGGCTGGAAATCCGACTCGTCGAAAGGCGGCGGCGGCTACAACGAGCTGATGTTCGAAGACAAGGCCGGCTCCGAACTGGTCAATTTCCAGGCGCAGAAGGACCACAACCTTCTGATCAAGAACGACCGCACCAAGCTGGTGCAGCACGACCAGTCCGACCGCATCGACCACGACGCCAAGCACTCCGTCGGCCACAACCTCGACGAGGACGTCGGCAACAACAAGACAGTCAAGGTCGGTGTCGACCAGACCACAGACATCGGCTCGAACGACACCGAGACGGTGGGGATCAATCGCTCGCTGACGGTGGGCTCGAACGAGACGATAGGCATCGGCTCGAACTCCACCGAGACGATCGGTGCCAACCACACACAGACCGTCGCGCTCGTTCAGACGGTCACCGTTGGTGCGGCTCGTGTGGATTCCGTCGGGGCATCCGAGACCCGAACCGTCGGTGGCCCGCAAGCGAATACAATCGGTGCGACGCGGTCCGTCACTGTAGGCGCGGCGCAGAGCCACGACATTGGTGCCAGCGACAGCTGGAACATCGCGGCCGAGCAAAGCGTCAATGTTGGCGCTGATCAGGCCGTCATTGTTGGCAGTGCCCAGACTTTCAAAGTTGGCGCGGCGCGCAGCGCCAGCATTGCGGCCGACGATTCCACAAGCGTCGGAGGTGCCCATTCGCTGAGTGTCACAAAGGATAGTTCGATCAGCGTCGACAAGAATAGTTCGATAACAGTAAGCAAGAATCTGGTGATAGATGTAGGCGACGAGATTATGATAAAATGCGGCTCGGCCAAAATCATGATGAAGAAAGACGGCACGATCGGCATTGAGGGCAAGGATATTTCGGTCAATGGATCCGGCAAGATCAATATCAAAGCTTCCAGCGATATCACGATGAAGGGCTCGAAGATCAGCGAGAATTGAGGGCAGCGATGAGCGACGTTCGCGAACGCATTGACGGTGTGGTGATCGGCATCCTTCTCGGTTTCGACGACGCCGCGTCGCCGCTGGTGGTATTCCCCGGCAATCCGGAAGAGACAGCCTTGCCGGCGCGCAGCTTGACCGCATTGACGTCCGATATGGTCGGCTCGGAGGTGGCTTTGCTCTTTCAGGAGGGCGATGCCATGAAGCCGCTTATCGTCGGCCGCATCGTCGAGCCAGCGCGCAAGACCGCCGCGCCTCAGGTCGTGCGCGAAGGTGAGCGTATTCTTATTACCGGCGACGAGCGCATCGAACTGCGTTGCGGCAAGGCGACGATCCTCATGGAAAAAGACGGCCGCATCACCATTCGCGGCAGCTATGTCACCAGCCAGGCGAGCGCCGCCAATCGTATCCGTGGCGGATCGATCGACCTCAACTGATGTTGGCCGCAGACCAGAAACCGAATTCGGAAGGCGCGCCGGGGCGGCGAATAGTACCGGATGTCGTCAGACAGCACGCCGAGAAGGGCGCGTTCTTCTGGGCGCAGCGCGACACGCTGATGGAAGATGATCCGCCGGACCTGGATGTGGTCGCTGGCGTTGACCGGCGCCTGGAAGCCAACCTCGATGGCCTGCGTATCGCTGGACCGGCCGCCTGGCCGTTCGTCATCGCGGCGTATGAGGATTTCTCCGAGAAGGGCGAATTGTTCCTCTTCGGATGGATGGCGATCGAACAGAACGATGGTCGCCGCGTCGCCGAAGCGGTCGAGTTCGGCCGTCAAAGCCAGGACGACGCTCGCGGATTGGTCGGCGCGTTGGCGTGGCACCAGCCTGGAACGATCGCCCTGCTGGTGCGGGACTGGATCGGCGCGCCGGACGCGTTCAAGCGATTTCTCGGCGTATCGGCCTGCCTCGGACATGGCGTCGACCCGAAGCAGATGTTGGGGCGACTTGTCCGCGACCCGGATGCGCGCGTTCGCGCTGCCAGCCTGCGCCTCGCCGGAAAGCTGAAACGCGCAGACATCGTCAACGAATTGACAGGGGCCTTGAATGATGCCGACGAACGCGCACGATTTTGGGCTGCCTGGGCGCTGACTGAACTCGGCTCGGGGGACCTGGCCAGTCCTGAGCTACGGAAGGTGGCGGTCGGCGGTGGCGCCGACGCACTCACCGCGCTACGCGCGGCGGTCAAGGCCGCGCCCGACAAGGAGATCCGCGCCTGGATGGGCGGGTTGCTCAAATCGCCTAAAACCGTGCCCTTGGCCGTACGCGGCGCGGGCATGCTGGGCGACCGGACTCTCTTGCACTGGCTGGTTCACCAGATGCGCACGCCGGCTCTAGCGCCGGCGGCCGGCGCGGCATTTTTGGAACTCTTCCCCGAGGCACGCGAGGCGGATCTGTTTACCACCGAGCCAAGCCAGGCCGGCAGGGCCTTCGAGGATCACTTCGGCGACGATGTTGCGAAAGTGCCATTTGCGGACAAAGTGAAGGATTGGGGCGCGGCTCTAGAGTTGTTGTCTGGCGCAGCAGATTGATAGATGCGTTACGGCCCCAGGCTGACGGTTCGAATGGGCGCCACATTTTGATGGACCCATTCTAGCAGGTTTAACAGGCTGTCGAGCGCACTCTCGTCGGTGCGCATTATTTCGATGAACCAGGCTATGTAGTCGGCCTCGACGTTCATGACGTCCGGCCCAAGAAAGATAACGGATTCCTCGGGTTTGAACATCTCATTAGCGAATCCTCCTCGATGAGTCGCGAGCAGCCAGGCCGAAAGCGCATCCACAACTCGGTCCGTTACCGCTTTTGGCTGTGGTGCTGTCAGCTCAATCTCCAGATCGATATCGTCGATCAAATCGCCTATCTCAACGTCGTAGGAATATCGCGGCCATGGACCGGGAAATTGAGGCTCGTCAGTGCTGACCACCCTTTCATTGGCTGGCCACAGGACGCTCACACGCTGCAAGGGAATTTTCTTCTCATGGAGCCAATGCAGCATATTGGCTAGTATGAATAAGCTGGCTGGATCGACGACTATATCCCGAAAGGTTGCGCTTACCGTTTTCTCCCGGAGTTCAGTCGTGCTGACAAGTGCTCGTGCCATGCCTGGATTGTGGGTTTCCCCTGCCAATCCTCCACATTCCGCCAAACCCTGAAAGGCTTTCAACACATCGGCAATTCCAATCAACGCCTGATCGTCGGGTGAGCGTGCCAGTACCAAGTTGACCACCAACTCGCGTTGGTGTGCATTCGGTAGAACCGACAAGGCAAAGGGCCTGTTCATTGGCATTCCGATCAATTCACCGGCGGGTCAAAGCGGTTCGGCCAGCGCGTTGCCAAATCGAGCTCACTTGGCCCCAGCATCTCCAATTCGATCCGGACAGGTTTGGTGATTTCGGCTAACTTTCGCAGACCCTTCACGTCGGCGGCGCCGCGGTTGACATCGCCAACAATCGGCAGGTCTGCAGCACGGATAACCAGAGCCTCCCCTACGTCGAACATCGCAAGTTCACTTGTGCCCTGTTGCCGCAGCTTATCCTTTCCGCCCAACTCAGCCAGGATGCCTGGCCCGAGGACGGTCAGCCACGAAACATTGTAGACGCGACCTCGAGCCCAAATCCTTATTGCATCTTCCGGGACGTCGAAGCCAGTGTATCTCATTGCCTTGCGCGCGATGAATTCGAGCGCCTCGTTCGTAAATGTCATGAACAGGTGCTTGAATGCATAACCGCAATAGCCTGAATCGGGTGCTCGGATTCTGACAATCCGCGCAAAGAACTCGGCAAGCCGCTCGGCTGCTGGTAGCGCGGCAAACTCCATCGGAAATTCCAGATGGAGTATATTTGCCTCCTTGTCGAAGAACTCGTCATCCAGGGGGCCTGCCTTGAAGTGCGCGCCATAGTCGCCAACATTGCCTGCAGGCTCCTGGCCAAAATGAAACTCCGAATAGTTCCCTTCTCCAACGTCCAACAGATTTGCGAAAACCGAGTTGAAGGTCCGTTGGGTCGCCTTTTTCCAGCTGCCGCTATCAGACAGGTAAGTCTGCAATGCACCGTCGGGGATAAATTTAAGGTACTCCTCCAGGATTTTAGCCACATCCGGACCGATCGTATCAGCCGTATCAGCATAGATCAGGCAGATCGACAAGCCAGGACGCACAATCATATAGTCACCGTCTGTCGTATCTATGATAAACGTCAGGTCGCTATTCTTCATCTGGTTAACCTACTTCTTGCAGCGCTTGTTGGTCAAAAGCTCTGGAGGATTCTTTACCTTCGGGTTTTGCTTTGCCCCTAGCTTTATCGTCCGAGTTCTTTGGTCTTGTTTGGTGATCTTACCTTTCTTGTTCTTTTTAGCGGGAGTCCAGCTGGTGTCCGCTGTCCCCTGCGACGGCTTCTTCCTCTTTCCGCCTTTGGTCTTTCCCGTCGGCGTTCCCGCGGGGCATCGGAACTTGTATTCCACAAACCTGTTGATCGAACCGTCCGGGTTGAGCATGGCGGCATCAGGAAAGATCTTTCCGGAGATGCCTGCGAAATAATCTGTCGCTTCCATCCCGGAAGGCCACTCCCGAGATGCGCTAGGGTCGTGCTTCCCGGTCTTCTCGTCATAACCCTTCTCTGGATCAAACTTGGGCTCTCCGCCGACCTTCTTTACAGCGTCATCACAGCATTTATGTTTGGCATCTCCAAGCTCCTTGCAATTCATCATCTTTTGGTTTGACGCCTTGAGCTGCGCCTGCTTGGCGTCCACTTGGCGGTTGCATTCACAAAGGATGTCTTTCAGCTTTTGAATGCCACGCGCAGCGACAGCAGGGTCGAGGTCTCCCGCCAAATTAACGGTGTTCTTGTCATTGTGGAACTTCTTGTCAGTGTGGCGGCAGGCATTCTTGCCATCCATCTTCACGTCGAACGAATAGGTGATCCAGTCCGTTGCCTTCTTGAAGACGTTCGACTTGACGCCGCCGACCGTGCCGGGTTCGTCGCCGGTGCTCATGCCGTATTGCGAGCCCTTGATGGCGATCATCTTGCCGCCCTTGGCAAAGACGGTCGTCGTTCCGTCCTTCAGCGTTCCCTGGTTTGCGAAGTTGGGATAAGGCAATGGCACGGGGCCGCCAGGGGTCGGCGTCTTGCAGACGTCGGGTATCGTCGCGATCGACACGCCTATCGTTCCCTTGTAGGTCAAGCCGAGGCTGTTGACGACGATGTGTGTGGGCATCAGGCGGCTCTCCTCGGTCCGCCCAGCAGCACGGCAGCGCGGGAGCCATTTTCGGAACCTGCCCAGATCAGCGACAGCGGCGCGTTCTGGTAGTTGCGCGCTTCGGCCTCGGTGATCAAGCTCACGAACAGAGGGCCAGACGCCGCGCCGACATCACCCCAACAGTCGGCTGGCGTCTCGAAGTCCGCCGCATCCTTGAAGCGGCCCGGATTGCGGATCACGGCGAAGCCGTATTCGTTGCCGCGATAGCGTTCGCCATTCATGTCGCAAATGATTCGACCAACCGGATCGATCGGCGCATCCTCGAACAGAAAGCGGAAGGCCGCGCCCAGCCCTTCGCCGAGCACAACCGTCTCGGTCTTGATCCTGTTCTCTTCGCTCGCCGTGGAAGCGCTAACGACCTCAAGGAGAAGTTGCAGCCCATACGTCCGTGCCGTGGTCAACTTCGCCAGTAGACAGAAACCTGCCGCCTCCCCAGGACAGAAGCCGTAGATATTGCCTTCGGAATGGAGCTGTTCATTCTCGTCTAGCCACTCCAGGGTTTCCGGCTCAAGATAGGTATCGACCCCGCCTGCCAGGCAGAATTCGGCTTTGCCATCACGCAGTGTTTTGCAGGCATGGTAAATGGCGAGCAGTCCTCCGGCGTGACCGCCTGCGGTCGACCCACCACCTTCGAGGACGACGTGCTGGGCCAGTCGGCTGCGCAATTTGGCGTTAACCTGCGCGGCGAAACTCTCCGGCTGTCCCGGTCGGGCCTCACCAGTTGAGAGGATGAGCGAAACCCCGGTTGCCTGCCGCGCAGCTTGCAAGGGCCGCAACGCGTCCAGTGCCGGCGAGACTGCGATTTCCACCGCACGATCCGGGCCTGTAAGGGTCACGTCGACGCCGATGTCACGAGTGACCTTCATCCGCTCGCCGAACCGATCGATCATGTAGGGATGATCCTGAATGGCGGAGATTCCAGCGCGGACTGCCGCAGCACTTGAGGCCGCGTCGAAACCCAGCGGCGTACGCGCCCCCACACCGACGACGACAATCGTATCTGCCTTGGCCATCATTCGTCTTCGTCCGCCAGCCAGACGCCGGTCGCCGCGATTGTTGGTGAAATGCCGGTACGCGCGCGGACGCTAAGGGTCGTCATCTTCAGGCGCTCCTCGTCGTAAGGCACTGCCAGGGTCGACATCCACGTGATCGAGAACTGCCTGAGATCGGGCTTGATGCGCAGCGTGTGAATGACGGCTTCGCCGTTTTTGCGATCCGGGCGGTTGTAGAACTCGGTGGTCATGTCGAAGGTGATGCGCGGTAGCAGAAACTGCAGGAAGCCATCCGCAGTGAAATTGCCGAGCCGCACATCTTCGTACCCGATGAGCGTAGTCTTGGTTTGCTGGTCCTCCGGCGCGCACTGGTAATACATGCGGCTGAAATCGCGGGGCAAAAGCGGATCGCGCGTTTTCTCCCAGTCATCACCATAAGTACCGGCATATTTCATACGCGGCTGCCAGTGTCGTGCCACTGGCCCAAAACCTGCCGGTTTACCACTTCTGTGGTCGCGATAGGGAGCATCTGGATACTCAAAGTTGGGCCCGGTCTTGCTGATCAGCCGCTGTGGATCGACAGCAAAGCCGGTGCCGACCGGATTGCGCTGGTCCCAGTTCGGCGTCGATGCTTCCATATCCGTGCCGCCGTAGGTCCGGCGCCAGCTGATAGGCATTTTCGTGAATGGTTCCGCCCGGCTCATCCGCACCGACACCGCGCCCGGCATGAACACACGGTCGCCCACAACATTGACGGTCTTGTCCACGTCGCCGATTTTTATGCGCGCCGCGCTCTCGATGTTGGGACCGCCGCCGGGCGCATAGACGTGTCCCTCGACCAAAATGTCGGTGTGCTTTTTCTCCAGGTTGAGGTCCGTCTCGTCGAGAAGCTCATTCGGGTCCGATCCGTATACGGGCGCCAGGTTCACCGGCGTTTGGTCCTTCAAGAGCCGCTGCTTGCCGTCGGGATCGATCTCGAAGGACGCCTTGATCGCGATCAGCCAGACCTCATGTCCGCGCTCATCACGCGTCCAGCTTTCCTGGGCGGCAAATGGCGTCTCGTTGGACAGTATCCACATTTGGAACCACGCATCCTTACGCGATGGTGAAACGGCGAGCCTTCAACTGTCTTGGAAATAACTTGCCGACGCGGCCTCCGCGTCCGTACCAGCTATTAGATGTCGTCAAATTCGCCTGCATCAGCTGGTCTCCCAGCTGGCGGCAAGGATTTGCTCCAGCATCGCTTGCGGAGATTGCGGATCGATATCGAAAACGTCGGAGTGCGCCGTCCACATCACCATATCGCTGATGACCTCTTCGCCCGGCTCGACCGGCGGCACCGGCAGTACGGCCAAAGCGATATCCAGTTCGTCAGGCGTCAACTCGCCGTGCTGGGCGCCGATGGCAGCCTCTTCGATCTTGGAAAACCACGCATCGGCGCGAGCCAACTGAATGGACGCGTCAGGAAGCTGCGCGACGACAGTCAGCGGAAACTGCCTGCCTACCCGGTCGGCGCTCTGCAAGATGATGCCTGCCGATGCGCCGAAGGAAGCCGGGCCGGCCAGGAAGCGCAGCGCGGTGCTGCGCGGCCAAGATTCCGAGCCGATCAGCGGCACGACATGCTGCGCCAGCCAGCGGTCCCAGACGCGAACAAAATCCCCCGGCAATCGCCGCGTGACGAAATCGCCGGTGGCGGGCATTTTGCCGTAGAAGCCGGGCAGGATCATATCTGCGGCGGACATGAGAATTTCTTGAACATTTGCAGGTTGTAAGGGTTTTCGACGCTGGCGGCCTTGAGTTGGAAATCGGCGTACATGCCTTTGGTGCCCAGACGCAGGCTGTAGACGTCCGACAGCGAGGTGCCGGTGAAGCGACCGCTGCGCAACATTCTCAGCCACGCCCAGCTGCCGGTCTCGTTGAGCAAGATCTCGGGCGAGCCATCGATCGGCTGGAAGGCAAGCGAGATGACGCCCGTGCCGTCCTTGCCGGGCCACGTCATCGGCTGCGGCCTCGTTGCGTTGTTATAATAGACGAGGTTCTGGCCATCCAGATTGAGCGTCACGCGCGCGACGTTGGGCGACAAATCCTTCGGCTCGAGTGTGAAGCTCATCAGCGGGCCTGTACCACCGGGAAAGAGATCATCGCGGATCCGCCTTGCCTGTTCGAACGCGGCCAGTGCCGACGGGTCGAGGCCGAAATCGGCGCGCCATTCCCATGGCTGCGCTGACGTGTCGACATAGCTGATCAGATGGTCGTTGATGAAGGTGTCGATCAGCCCTGCCGGTCCGAACAGACGGGCGAAGTCGCGGACATTGACGTCGACGGCGCTGTCAGGGCTGAAAGGATAGCGGTTGTTGAGTGCTGCCTGGCAGAACGGCAGGATATCGGCTCGCCAGATGGCATTGAGCTCCGAGGTGACCGCCTTCTGCGTCAGGCCGCTGGTATCGCCGGCAATACCGCCCAACCAATCATCGATTGGGTCGGGCAGGATCTGCGCCTGCCTGGCAACCGCTCCAGTCAGTTCGGCGAGGCCGCCCTGCTTCTTGATGGCGTCCTGAGGATCGGGATTGGCCGTCACCGTCTGCAGCACGTTGGACAGTGCGGTGAGCGCGACAATGGCGGCGTCGAGCGCCGGCGGCTGGCCGTCGACCTCGGCGATGGCACCCTTGAGCGGCTTGAAATGCTCGGCCACCAGACTGCCGGTAAGATCCACCTCGTCGGCGGAGCCGGCGCGCGGCAAAAGCTTTGCTCCGGTTTTTACGATCTTGCCAAGCTTGCCCAGCTTGCCAAGCAGTTTCGAGCCACCTGCCGCCGCTGCCTTGTCGTTTCCCGGCGCTTCATCGGATCGCGTAAGCTCGGTCTCCTGGACCACCGCGGTGACCAGGCGCTTCAGCGCGGAGTCGGCACTTGAAAGATCCTTGAGGTTCTCACTGGCGACGTTGAGATCGGTCAATGGCGCAAGCCTCATGTCGCGCAGGAAGCTGTCCCATTGCGCGATGTAGTCGTCGTAATAAAGCTTCAGAATATCTTCTGACAGCGCTGACACCGAGGTTTCGGAATTTTCCGAGCAACCGCCGGCGAACACCGCCCGGTCAAGTGCTGCCTGGGCGGCGACATCCTCGACCCGGTCGAGAATGGCGTCATGGAAGCCGGCATAGGTAAACGCTCCCGAAATGCCGACCCGAAGCGTCTTGTCGGAACGCCGCGCAAAGACCTTGGCGCCGTTGGGGCCGGCGAAGTTGGCAGGAATCCATTCCTTGAGCGCAGCCACCGCCGGGTCGGCCAGCAGCTGCTTGTAGGCACGCGCCGGCAAGGAAATCGTGCAGACGGTTTTCAGGGCCTCTGCAACCAGTGCCTGGTCCGGGGCGATATAACTGGCGTCAACCGCCATGCGACGGATCGCGGCAAGCTGGTGCTCTTCGGCGTCAGCTGTCGGAAAGGGGGCAGCCGCGGCGAATTCGGGCAGACTGTTCACCCACCAGCCCTGGGCGAAGTCCGGATCCATCTGAGAAAGGCCGGTCATCATGCGATAGGTCTTCAGCGCGCCAAGCATGAAGTCCGGATCGCGGATCTGCCGCCACATCGTCGCTTCGAGCAGCGCCACCATGTGCGGCTCGAGAACGTTACGCAAAGCATGGTCGTAAGTGTCGGTCTGTGCCCGCACCAGTTCCGCCGAGGCTGATGGCCCCAGCAAATCCTGTGCTGCGCCAGGCGGCGGGGTGCGGGCATTTGCGACCTCATCCATCGCACCGAGGGCGACATCGATGGCAGGCTGTTCTACCGATGCCGGGTTTGCCGCGGCCGAGGTCAGTGGCGTTTGCAGCGCCTCGAACTGGCTTGCCTGGGCCGTGATCGCGTTGCGGTTGTCGTAGTAGGACCAGGTGAATAGGCCGCTGACCAGCAGGGCGGCTGCGGCACATGCGGCGGCCGCGCCACGCCAGATCCAGGCGCGGCGGCGTTGCGCCAGCGGATCGAAGGTGCCGAGGCCCGCTTCCTTGAAGATGACTTCGGTAAGCAGATTCTTTAGGAAGAAGCTGCGTTTTTCGACACGCGGCGCGGCCAACGCCCGGCGCGGCGGAAGACCGAAGGAGGCAGACAGCGCCGCGGTCAGCCGGTCGATGGGCGCCCCTTCCTGGGTCGCCGACGTCAGATAAAGGCCACGCAGCCAGGCGGCCTCCTCATACCGGCTTTCGCCAAACATCGCCTCGATCAGTACCTGGATCGGCTCGGACAGGCTGGCGAGTTGGGCGGGAAACCTGAAGATTTCGGCGCGGGCAGCAAGCTTGTCTTCGTCCTCCAGCCGGGGCACCAGCCGTCGCTCGAGCTCGGTTGCTAACGTCGCGATTTCCCGCTCGATGGTCTTTGCATCGACATGCGCATCGAGTGCGAACGTGGTCCCCCAGACCTGCTCGCGCGCAGCCGTCGACAAACCGCCGAAGAATGCCTCGAACCCCTTGATCAGGTCGGCTTTGGTCAGCATCAGATAGACCGGAAGGCGGATTTCGAGGCGATCGTTGAGCTCGGCCAGCCGACGGCGGATCTTGCGGCCATGCGCCTTGATGGCGTCGTCGCCCTCCGAAAGCACATCGATCGAAAGCGCGACGATCACACCGTTGAGCGCGCGACGGCCCCGGTGCTTCTTCAAAAGGTCGAGGAAGCCCAGCCACTCCTCCGCGTCGACATCGGGTTGGCTCTCCTGTTGGACATAGCGGCCCGCAGTGTCGATCAGAACGGCGCTCTCCGAAAAGAACCAGTCGCAATTGCGCGTCCCGCCGACCCCTTGCAGGTCGTCGGTCAGGTCGATCGGAAAATTCAACCCCGACTGGCGCAAGGCTGTGGTCTTGCCGGTGGCCGGCGGCCCGACGATAACGTACCAGGGCATCTCGCGCAGGAACTTGCGACCGCCCAGTTTGCGGCGCTTCAACTCGGCCATGACCTCGGCGAACTTGGCACCGACGGCTGCGACATTCTCTTCGCCGGGGCTGAGTGGCTTCTCTACCGCTGGCGCGGCGATTTCGGCGACGAACATCCGGTTGGCACGGATCGCGCGACGCTGGGCAGCGATCAGCCAAACCAGCCAGAAGATGACCAGCAGCGCGATGATGACGATGCGCACATTGTCCGAGGCGAAAGGGTCGTAGGCTCCGACCCTGACGATCGGCCCGAATACCCAGATCACCAAGGAAAGCAGCGTGATGCCAATCAGTGTCCACAGCCAGCGCGATGTCAGGACCGCCCAGAGGAAGCGCAGGATGAACATCTCACAGCCTCTTTTCGACCAGCACCTCAACGCGCCGGTTTAGGGCCCGGCCCTCGCGCGTGCCGTCGTCGGCCACTGGATCCGTGGCTGCCCGGCCCTCGGAATGGACGCGTTCCTGCGGCACTCCGTTTTGTACCAGCATGTCGGCAATGGTCTGGGCGCGAGCCTCTGACAGTCGCTGGTTGGTCGACAGCGGATTGGTTCTTTGCAGAGGAACGCTGTCCGTATGTCCGACCACAGTGATGTTGCCGATCAGGTCACGATTGGCGAGGATCACCTTGGCGATCGAGCCGATCAGCGGCTCGAATCCTTCCGTCAGTGTTGGCCGCGACGACTGGAACAGTTCGGGGTTGGAGGCCTGGATGACCAGCTTGGCCAGTGAAACGCTCTCCGTGCCGCTGAGAGCCGATCTGAGATTGCCCGGCGCCCCGGCCTCAAATTCGGGCAGCAGCGCAAAATCCACACTCTCCGGCGGCGGAACATCGACCGTTGGCGACACGCGGCTGATGTCGCCACGGGTCGGCGGCGGCAAGGCGCGGACCAGCGCTGAAAGCTCCACCGCCTGGCTGCTTAGTCCCATCGAGAGCCCGACATAGGTCGCGGTGGCGATGACCGCCGCGGCCAAGGCCATCACCCAGATCGGAACGATGAAGCGCTGCGGCTCGTCGGATGCGATGACGCCTTTCCAGTTCGGCGACAGCGGTCCATTCTCGGCGTCGGCATCGCGCAGGAAACGTGCCGCGGCCACACGAACGGCATTGAGCGAGCGATCGCCCGACCGGCCGGGCACGCGATACTTGCCGCGAAAACCGAGTGCCAGGCAGTCATACTGAAGTTCCAGCAATTCGCGATCGCGGTTCGGATGGCGTTCCAGTTCGTCGAGCCGTGTGAAGAACTGCGTGCCGGCGTCGACGTCGCCGCGCAACATGACCACAAGCGGCTGACGCGGCCATGCGCTGGCCCCGCCCCAGGGCGTGTTCAGGGCCAGATCGTCGAGCAAGGCCGCCACCACCCATGCTGCCTGATCGGCCCGCTCCATCGATGACCCCGCCGCCATTGCCGTGTCGCGTGCCCGAACCAGTTCTTCGAGCAGCCGTGTGCGTAACACTTCCGGAATCTCTGGTGGCAGCGCGCTTTCAAGCTCAGGCGCAAACTCGAGCAGGGGCGCAAAGGCGTTGACAAGGCCGTTCGGGTGGGTGCGCGAGCGTTTAACCGGCCCGCCCGGCAAGGATGCCGCCATCGGTCGCGGCATCGGCGTGCCGGTCAGCCTGATGCGAGTGCGTTCGCGATCCTCCGACAGTCCGAAAGGATCATCCCGGCTCATGGTTTCACCTGTTCACCGAATAGCAGTCCACCTGCGGTTCGCTCGGCAGTACACCCGAAACGCCAATAACGAAGCCTGGGGCACCGAGCAGCGATGCCCAGTGCTCGCTTTTCTGGTCGAGCTCAAGGCACAGCCGATCGCCGTCGTAAGGAATCTCGCGCGGTTGCGAATGAAGCGGTTTCAGCGGGATGCCGGGCAGGCGGGACTTCCACAGGCCCTCGAACTCATCGGCCGAGCCCACGGTCGCCTGGTTGACGAATATCTTGCGTAGCGCGTCCTCCGACAGTTCCGAACCGACCCGGATGACGATCCGGCTGGCCACCAGCAGCTTCGGATTGTCGATGCGGATTTTCCAAACATTGGTCGAATGGCGCATGACGGGCAGCGCACGCGATTTCGGCTCGATGTAACGCAGGCTCAGGATCAGTGAGCGCAATGCATCCGCCAGCGCCGAAAACGGTGGGCCGGGCGCCATGTGATCGTAAGCCGGCAGCTCGCCCAGTCGCCGCGCGCTCGAGCCGTAGGTCGCCATCGAGCCGGCAAGCCCGGCCAGTTCGAGGTAAAGTTCGGCCGGATGGAAAACATCCTGCGCCAGCATATGGGCCAGTCGCGGACGCGCCGCGTTGGCGAGGTTGAGCATCAACAGGTCTTCGACGCTGCGCCCTGGCCCGCCCATGACCATCTTGCCATGCGCCTCGGCGATCTGGTCGAGGCCTGTGACGACTTCCAGAAGCAGTTGCCGGTACCAGGCCACTGCACCGGTAACCAATGCCGGTGGCAGGAACGTCTCGTCCAGCGAAACGCCGCCATCGGCACGAACCGCCTTGATGTCGGCTATTGGCAGGGCGGTATAGCCGCCGACCGATTTGCCGGGTGCAAGCAACAGCGATTGCGGCCGGGCGATTTCGATTTCTTCGGGGTCTGAACCGCCCTGGACGGCATCGCGCACCGAAACGATCCGTCCATGATAGCGCGCACCGCTGGGCGGCGCATGCGCCGGATCGAAGCCAACGCCGCCGGCCGGCTCGAGCGGCAAGGCGACCAGCACCGGGCCGGCGCCTGTATCCAGGGTGACCGGCAGCGGACGCGGCTGGTCCATCAGATCCGGAATGGAGAAGGGGGTTCCGTCCGGGAAAATGCCTCGTGCAGACAGTATCGAGATCTGGCCGGCATCGAGCAATGCCTTATCCAGGGTCAATTGCTGAAAGCCGAACGTATGCAGCTGGCCGGCCCGCAACGCGCCGCGCACCGTCCCTTCGAAGAAACGATCCTGCTGCTGGAAATGCTGGGTCCGCAGGAAAAGGCCCTCGGACCACAGCACCCTGTTTGCATCGCTCATCCGGCTACTCTCTCAGTCGAGCTCCCCTTGCCTTGGCCGTCAGGCGGAAATGCCGCCGCTGCCGAGTGTGACATTGATCGTAAAGTTTGATCCGGGCGAAACCGATTTGGTCGTCCGCCAGTTTCGCCCGCCAGGCTCACGGATGAGCGCAACGAAGCCCAGGGCCGCCGCATCCGGTTCAACCGTAATGGTCTTGGTCGCGGTTTTTCCAGGCCCGACGGCAATCTGGTCGGATCCGATGAGATCACCCGCCAGTGCCGAGCCGGCATCCCCCTGCAAGGCAAAGTAGTCGGCGGAGTTGAACTTACCGGTGCTGCGCAGCCGCATGACCAGCACCGTCACTGGCCGGTCGCCGCCGCCTGGTCCAGGGTTCATGCCGCCCGCCCCTGTCAGTTTCACGGTGATGACCGACGGTTTTGGCGGCCCGGCGCTTTGACAGGCCGTAAGCAGCCCGGTCGCACCCAAGGCAACGATAAATTCCCGTCGATCCATCATGTGTTACTCCTCCTCATATGCATCCCGAAAATCGGCGCCGATTTCGCCGAGAAAGCTCTTTTCCGCGCTCTCGGCGATTTCACGATGGCGTTTCTGGTACAGCTCCCACAGCTTGGCGCCGCGCCCGCCCGACAACAGCGTGCCGATCGCGGAACTCGATTTCAGCTCTTCTTCGATGGCTGCCGGCTCAAAACGGTCGACCATCCGCCGCAAGGCGGCCTGCACGCCGCGCCAGGCGCGCACGTGATGCTGTGCCAGATCGCGAACCGCATCCGCGATAGCCGCTTCGCCGGCCAGAAATCCGGGGCTGCGTTCGGCGATAAGCGTCACGATAGCGTCGTCGACGGTCGGCAGAAACTTGAGTGGATTGACCTCGGAGGCTCCGACCATTGTCTGGGCAACGCGAGCATTTCCCTTTTCTTCGGCACGCTTGCGCAGCAGCTGCATCAGTCCTTCCATCATAAGCCGGTATTCGCGGCCGAACTTTTCCATCTCAGCGACGGCGTCGCGCCCGGGAAAATCGGCTTCCGCGACGCCCATGCCGCGCAGGAATGCGGTGCGAAGCGCCATGTCGGCGTGCTGCCTCGCAGGCGGCTGGCGGGCGGGGCTGGCGGCTGCGCCTGCCCGCATTGGGGGATGGGCATTTGCCGCTCCCACGGGCACTTCCAAGGGATTGCCCGATTGCAGTGGGTGGGCGTCGCGCTCGCGCTGACCGGTCGAGCCCGCATCTCTTCCCGGGCTGGGCGCCGCGGCTGGACCAAAACCGAAGTCGTCATTGAATTCCGGCAGCTTTGCCGTCGCGGGCTCCGTTGCGCCTTTAGGGGACGACATAGGGTCGAGGCCGAATGGGTCCGCGTGGCTGGGGGTGCTGTCTGGTTCCAGGTAGGCGTCGGCGCTTTTTGACAGGGGCGTTGAAACCGGATCGAGGCTGAACGGGTCGTCGAAAGCAGGCGAGCTTCGCTGTCTGGAATTGGCGCGTTCAAACGCACCCGGGATCGGCTGCTCGAACGGGTTAGGCAGCTCGGCTGGACGTGGCCGCTGCGGCTCTTCTTCCATGGCGGCTGAAAAGAAATCGTCCCGGCCGATGCTGACCGGTGCCCGAGACGCCGGCCGCGAGCGCTCCGGAACTGACGCTGCGGCTGCTGCAGATGTGGCTTGAGGGCTCGACGTCTGCAGATCGACATACACGATGTAGTCGCCCAGTCTCAGCCGCATTCCATTGCGAAGGCGCGTCGACTTGCCGGCACCGAGCGGCCTGTCGGAGTCGTCTATGAACAATCCGCTGCTCGAGGTATCGGTGACGAAATATCCGTCGCGCCCACCAGTGATCCTGCAATGGGCGCGTGAAACGAACATGTCGGGATCGTCGATCTGCCAGCCGGCGTCCGCGCTGCGGCCGATCACCAGTTCCCCCTCGTCAAGCCGGGCCTGCCGTACCGCCTGGGTGCGTGGCCCTTGCTCCAGCGTCAGCAGCAGACTCATGCCGCGACCTCCGCCCCTTCCTGCCGCCAGCCGACTAATGTCCGCAGCCGCATGTCGTCAGCATCGCCCCTTTCAGCGGGCCGCGCAAGCCACGCGGTCCGGGCGAGTTGCACGGCTCCAATACGCGGCGGCGGAACGGCATCGCGCGCCAGCACGATGCGCAGATCGACGTCGAGCGATTCGCCAACCATGTCGCCAACGGCTTGCTTCAACAATTTGAGGCGTTGACCGCCCGGCAGGAACGCCTTGAAGTCCTCATAGCCCAGTGGGCCGACGCGGAGCTCGAGCCTGCTTTGACGGTTGAAGACGCGCGGACCGATCGTCGCTCCCCGACCAAGCCCCGCGTAGGCTTTGCCAAGGCGGGTCTGAAGCGCGGCTGGTATGGTTATCCAGGCAGCGATGAACTCCCTGATCTGGACCGGCACCTTGAACGCCTCTGCCAGAAATAGCGTCAGCCGCTCAGGGCCGTCGACCTGATTGGCAAGCGAAGCGGCCTGGCGCAGCTTCACGGCATCCAGATCGGCGTTCTGGGTGCCGGGAAGCCCTATTCCCGCCATGGCTTCAAGCATGGCGCGAACGCGCCCACCGACCGCGCGCTCGACCTGAACCGCCGGATGCGCATCCGCCCACGCCCTATAATACAGCGCAATCATGCGGTTCTGAAGAATGTTGACGAAGTCGATGAACGTCGTGTCGCTGGTCTGCTGCGCATCGGCGCCGGTGAACCAGCGTTGCGACAGGCGATCGAGCACCCAGCGCGTCAAATGCAGGGGCATCGGACCTTCAGGTCCCATCAGACCAATGTTTGCGACCGTAACCCGAGCGGGCGCTTGGTCAGTCGCTTCGCGGAATTCTGCCAAGTCCTTGGCGGAAAAGCTGAGACGGACATGCTGCCCGAGCCGCGAGGGTTCGCGCTCCGGCGGGCCGGAATAGCCGAACAGCCCGCCTCTCCGTTCGAGCCGGCGCAACAGCTCGAAGAAGTCGAACGCATCCGACAGCTCTTCGGACCGACCAGGCTTATTTAGATCAGGTAGCGATTGCCGGGCGTCATCGGCCATGGCACATCCTCCTGCTTCTGCAGCAGCCATGTGCGGGTTCGCACAAAGCCGTTTATTCCGGCATGACGGGCAAACAGCCGTGCCAGCAGGGCCGAAAGCAGCAAGGTGCTCTGCCCCGCCAGGACCGATTGATCGACATGCAATGTCACCTCCGTGCCTCGTCCGAAGCACATCGGCCCATCGATCTGCAGTCGTTCGATGACCGACCGGGAATCGATGCGCACGATCGAGTGCACATTGCGGGCGAGGCTCGGGTCTCCCCTGTCGGCGTATAGCTCAAGCAGCGCATGCAGCGGATCGACGCCGCGACCTTCCTTTGCAAGGCTTAAGAAGTTGAGCGCGAGTTGCGATACAAGCCGCCAGGCGAGATTGTCGGCTCGCGATTCACCCGCCGCGCCCGACGGCAACGCTGCGGGGATGGCTGGGCGAGGCGGGCGCAATGCGCCGAGAAGCCGGATTGTTTCGACCGGATCGCCGGCTTCCAGCGTCAAGGTAGGGTTGTCGTCAAGGATCGGCAGATCGCGGTTGGTGCAGAGCGCCACGATGTCGACGCGCTTCAGCGGCCGGTTCGGCGGACTTTCCGCGGGGCGTGAAATCGCCAGGAAAACGTCGTCGCCCGTGTATGAAGTGCGGGTGAGGCCGTCGCGCCGTTCCTCCTCCGTCGGGCGGCGTGGGCGCCGTTCGGTGGAATAAACCCAACCGCTGCCGCGGTTCTGTCCCAGGCTGAAGAGCTCCGGGATTGCGGCGTCGCTCCCCTCACTGTCGGCGTCCTCGACGCGGATAACCCGATAGATTTCGAAGTCCCGCGCTCGCGTGCGGTCGGCATGCAGCACCTGCCGCGTCTTGCGCGGATCGAGCTCGACGACGTTGCACTCACGCTCGAACAGATTGATGATCGGCGTTGCGAAAAGTTCAAAATCGGCCGCCGTCAGATCGGCAAGTTCAGGCACCGGACGCCTGAAGATGAAGATGATCTCGAGCTCGGCTGTGCATCTGCGCACAATGGGCTGCAACCCCGAAATCCGAGCATAGTGAAAGCGCTCCGGCATCATGAAGTATTCGCGCAGAAGACGGTATCCTTCGAACGTCGGACGTGTACGAGGCATCAGCGCCTCGTCATCGCTGATGCCGACCATTTCAGGTACCGGCAACGCCGATATCGGGTTGGCCTTGCCTTCCGGTCGTGTACCAACGGCCGAGCAGGCGCCGAAAATCGCGTCGAAAAGCAGTGGTGCCTTGGTGCGCGCGGCAAAATAGAGATCAAGCCGGTCGAGCGACAGTTCGTCGAGCTTGCCTTTTCCGGTACGAGCCAGCGTGATGCGAAGCGCCGCCTCGCCATCCACACCGCCGATCCGCGTGATGCCGGCTGCCGCCAAGGCGCTGCGATCCTGAAAATAGCCGACCGACGTGATCGCAATCGGCCACAGCGTCATGTCCTGGGCGGTGGTGAACGTGGAACGCGTCGACAGGCCAGGCTGGAGGCTGGAAACCAGACGCGTATTGCGCTTGACGACATGACCCCCAATCATTGTCTGGACCTGCTGGCCGGGTTTGAGCACCACCATGGCCGTTGCCGGCGCCGGCGTGACAAGATCGGGATAGAGAACATCAAGGACGGCGCGCGAGAAACGCGAGCGTTCCGCATCGACCTTGAGCCGGGTCCGCGCGGCCAAGAAAGCAACGCCGTCAAGCAGCCGCTCGACGTAGGGGTCCGGACAGGGGACCGTATCGAGTGAAAGGTTGCGCGCCACCGCCGGATGCATGTCGGCAAATTCTGCCGCGAGCGCACGGATATGGGTCAGTTCCTCCTCGTAATATTCTACGAAGACCCGGTCCATCTCAGGCTTCCCTAAATTCGGTCCGAGCCAAGCCGTTATCGAGATTGATCGTGGTGCGCAGGCGCATGCGTTCGGGCGTCGGCGTCATGATCAACACCGCATCTATCTCGATCTTCAGGCCCACGGTTTTGTCGCCAAGGGTTACCGTAACTTTTGTTGCACTGTCCTTGAGACGCGGCTCGAAGGTGGCAAGCACCGAGCGGATCTCGCGCGCAAGGGCCTCGCGATCAAAGTCGCGGGAAGAACGGCCCGAGAAGGAAGGCACGCCGTAATTGACGACGCTGCGACGCACCTCCGGAAAATCGGCGAGCGACGGCGGGTTGTCCGCGGCCTGTTCGCTTTCAAGATCGGAAAGAAGCGGAACGGCCTCGAAGCGCTCTGTGTTGAACAAAGCCTCGACATCGCGCCGCACGGCTTCCTTGAGCACACGAGCCGACACCACCACGCCGCGGCTTTCGATTTCAGCGCGGTGCTGGCTCTGAAAGGCCAGGCGATGCAGACGCCGCTTCTGGTCGGCCGTCAACTCCGCGTCCGCGTCGATGAGCCGCGCACTGGCCGCAACCAGATTGTCCAGCCGCTCCGCGCCAAGCTCGTCCTGCAAGGCCTGGCGCAGCCCGTCTATCTCGGAAGTCATACCCGGCAGATCGTTTACGAGGCGGTCCCATAGAGAGGGCTGGACTGCTTCGCGCTTTGCTCGCGAACTGCCGCTAGCCAGCGACTTGTCCGCGCCGGGCCGCCGGGCCTCACTTGCCGACATAGACATCCATTTCGATTTCGTCGTTGTCGTCGTAGACGAACTTTATCTTCTTGTAGGCAAAGCTGACCTCTTCCTCGATCAGGTCCTCCTCATCCTCGGCCTGCGACATGTCGTATTCCATGATCGAGGCGTCGGTGAGTGTGACGACCAGGTAATCCTTGGTCTCGCCATCAATGGTCCGCCGTGCCGAAAACACGACTTCGTCCAGGGCCTTGTTTTCGAACAGCGCCTTTTTCAGGTAGGGCGAAGCCTTGTCATAGTGCTTGGTGAACTTGATCATACCCAAGGACACACGACCGCGACGCGAGAGCGAATTTGGATCATAGGGTGCGATCATCTTGTAATCGACGCCATGGATTTCGATTTCATCCTCATGGCCATCTCGAGTGCTTGGACCCTTGATATCCGGAACCTTCAGAAAGCCATCAATCTTCGTATTTGTGGGCATTGTCTTTCTCCACCGCTTTCAAAAACCAAGATGTTGTTGCTGCAAATCAAGTCTTTACCGACGGAAGTTCCGAAACCAGTCGGAGCGAGGCATTGATACCCTCCAGCTGATAATGCGGGCGCAGATAGAAGCGGGCATTGTAGTAGCCGGGGCGCCCTTCCACGCTGTCCACCTGAACCTCGGCGGCGGCGAGCGGGCGCTTGGCGCGCGCCTTGTCGTCGGCAAAGGCCGGGTTGGCCAGCACATACCGGTTGATCCATTCGGTCAGCCAGATCTGCATGTCGGAGCGCTCCTTGAACGAACCGACCTTGTCGCGCGCGATCGCCTTGAGGTAGTGGGCAAAGCGCGAGACCGGGAAAAGGTAGGGCAGGTTGGCGCTCAGCCGCTCGTTGGCCTGCGCATCGGGGTCGACCAGCCGTCCCGCCCTTGTCTCGTCGTCCTGCAGCGAATGGGCGCCAATGAAGGCGGCGAGATCGGTGTTCTTTCGATGCAGGATGGGCATCAGGCCGAGCTTGGCCAGCTCCGCCTCGCGCCGGTCGTCGATGGCGACCTCCGTTGGACATTTCATCGCTATGGAGCCATCATCGGTCGGGAAGCTGTGCACCGGCAGGTTGAGGACCGTGCCGCCATTTTCGACGCCGCGGATCTGCGTGCCCCAGCCATAGAGCTTGTGGCTGCGGTTGATATTCACGCCCATCGGGAAGGCTGCATTCATCCAGACATATTTGTTGTGATCGCCCTGCACTTCCTCCTCGAAGGTGAAGCTCTTCACCGGAACGGTATCTGTCCCATACGGCAGCCTTGCCAGAACGCGAGGCATGGTCAGGCCGATGTAGCGCGCGTCTTCGCTCTCGCGCAGTGACTGCCACGAGGCATAGGCCGGGTTTGAGACGATCTGCTGCAGGTCTTGCGGGTTCGGCAATTCCTGCCAGCTGTCCATACGGAACAGGCGCGGCGAGGCAGCTGCGATGAACGGCGTGTGTGCAGAGGCGCAGATCCCGGAGATGTTGCGCAAAAGACCGACATCGCGCGGGTGGTTGGAGAATTCGTAGGCGCCAATCACACAGCCGATAGGCTCGCCGCCAAGCATCGAATACTCGTCCGTATAGAGTTTCTTGAAGATCGGGCTCTGATCCCACATCTGGCCCTCATAATCTTCGAGCGTGTCGGCCAGCTGCTGCTTGGAAATGTTCATCACCCGGATCTTCAGCTTCTGATCCGTCTCGGTATTGTTGACGAGATACCACAGGCCGCGCCATGTGCCCTCGATTTCGCGCACTTCCGGCGCGTGCAGGATCTCATTGACCTGTTCCGACAGCATCTTGTCGATCCCGGCGATCAGCGACTTGATCGACTTGATCGCATTGGACGAGATGGTGGTGGTATCGGACCGCGATTGCGCCGCAAGCGCGAGATTGCGCACGAGCTGCTGCAGCTTCTCGCTGTCGTCTTTCTTGACCTTGAAATCCTTCTCGAGGAGGTCGCTGAATTCGCCAAGGTCGATGGCTTCGGCCGCGGCGGTGACGGCGGCAGTCTTTTGCTGTTCGGCCATGGTCATTCCCCTGCCTTATCGTCGTCGGCCAGTGCCTGGCTGGCGATCCTGCCAAGAAGCGGCTCGTTATTGAGAAGTTGCGCAATGCGCTTTTCGGCGTCGACGCGACCGTCCATGAAGCCGAGAAGTTCCTCGAGCTGGCGACGCATTTTGAGGATTTCGGCCAATTGCGGAACTTGCTCGGCGATCTTGTCTGGTGCGAAATCGCCCATCTTGGTGAAGGTAAGATCAAGCGCCAGTTCCTCGTCCCGCTCGGCGCCCTCAGCCTGGGGCAGCGTATTCTTCACGCGGGCTTTCACGCGCGGTCCGAGCGCTTCCATGAAACGTGGGAACCGGTTCGCGTCGGTTTCGACAAAGGAGCGGTCCAGCACCGACTTCATCGCTTCCTTGGTCTGCGAAGCGCCCGAAAGGTCGGCCATCACGGCCATGACGAACGGCAGTTCGATTGTCGTCGGACTGCCGTAGGTTTCCACATCATAGGCGATCTGCACCCGCGGCGCTCGATTGCGTTCGATGACCTTCGCTTTGCTTTCGGCTGGCATGGCTTGCTACCTTTCATCCTTCTGGACCGTCTTCTTGGCATCGGGAACGCCGGCAAGAAGCCGGAATTCCTTCAATCCCGACGGGGCGAGATCTTCCATCAGTTCAACAAAATCCATATGCACCATCCGGCGTACACGGCGGGCGAGGTGCGGAATCGGACTGGACGGTTCGGTGCGGTCATAAAAGGCGACCACGAGGTCCAGGCATTTCACCACGTCGTCGCGCGAAGTAATCCGGTCGGGAAGTGCGGTGCTCGAGTCAGCGTAGCTAGCCACACTTGCCATAGTATCGGCTCCATGACCGTTTCGGGCAGGCATTACCGGTTCTGCAGGCGAAGCGGACGGGTTTACTGGGCCATTTGCCATCGCGCCGGCAGCCGAGTTGCGCTCGAGGATTGTTAGCAAACGCTGCAGGAACCGTTTCAATTCCGGGATAGTGGTGCCGCCGCTGCCCTCAAGGTGAGCGTTGAGGGCTGTCTCGACGGCTTCCAGTGCCGCGACCGCTGCCCGCGCATTGGTAATGAGCGAATGCATTTCCTCATTGGCTTGGTCCGCCTGTGCCGCGCACCCGGCACGGACCCGGTTCAACAGTTGTCCGTGCGCACTGACAAGCGCTGCTTTTTCGGCCGCATTCAACCCTGACGCTGCTTCTTGCAGCATGACACGATCGTCGAGCGCAGCTTGTTCCAGGTCGCGTCCGCTGATCGGCCCGATCGAGCGTGGCGCAAAGAAAGTCATTTGCCGCAGGTTGGCCAGCAGCCCGTCCTGACCATTTTGAACGTCGAGCAGCGCGTTGATGCGGCGCAAGGCCGCTTCGCGAGGCGGCGTGTTGGGCCGCAGCGACGGGTGCATGGTTTCCCAATGCTGGTCGAATGTCCGCCCAATAAGCGTCAGACCCTGCGCCAACCCGGCCAGTCCCTGCTCGTTGGCCAGTGCGCGTGTGACAATGACAATCAGGCGCAGGTCGCGGCCACGCGCGCGCAATTCCTCGGCCTTGGTGAGTACTGCTGGCCAGTCGACGGGAATGGTGCTTTGCGAGACTGGCTTGTTGTTGCCATCATGGACAACCTTGACCTGAGGCTCTGTCAGGCGCTCCAGTTCATGAAACATCGGATCGTTGCGCAAATCTTCGCCGGACGGATTTTCACCGTCGAGCGGAGCAAGCCAGAGTGCGATATCTATCACACCGATCCCCCAGTGACTGGCCCTGAGGCCATGCCTGCCCTTACGTTATCACACGGCTGCACCTCACCACAATTCAGCGATCGCTGAAAAATTAACGAAAGCTAACTTAGCCGACTCTTGAGTGCTGAAATCGCTGGCGTAACTGCCGAACTCAGCATCTGAAAGCCATCGCATCGGGCCTGCCGGTCGCGTGGTTGTTTGTAGTCGGTGAGGCGAGACCTTTCACAAATGGCAGGACCCGGCGAAATCGGGCACCAAAGCCTTCGTTCATCACCGACTTTGTCAAGCGGCTGCTTATGTGGCAGGTTATCAACTTGCAGAATGCAGGAGCACGTTCGATGGAACAGCGCCGGTCATCGCAGAGCTTCAAGCGCAAGGAACTGGTCGGCAAGCTCAATCCTGTAGGCTTGCGGGCCTTCAAGGCTGCGGCAGACAGCGCCAAGCTGCGCGGCAACCCCTACGTCGAACTCGTCCACTTCATCGAACAACTTGTGCTCTCCGACCGCTCGGATGTGCAGATGATGATCGCCGATGCGGGAGTGGATGCGAGCCGGCTCGCGGCCGATATGACGCGCGCGGTGGACAAGCTGCCTTATGGCGCAACTTCGATCGAAGAGTTTTCCGACCATATCTTCCACGCCATCCAGGAGGCCTGGAATCTGGCAACACTGGAATTCGGACTGGAGGAGGTCCGCAGCGCACATGTTCTGCTTGCTTGCCTGAAGACACCGGTGCTGGAAGGCCTGCTGTCGAAGATCAGCGGCGAGTTCGACAAGATCGACGCCGACGCCGTCGTGGCGCGCTTCGCCGATGTCACGGAGGGCTCACTCGAAGCCGGCGCTGCGCCAACGGTCACCGCGACAGAGGCGCCGCGGCGGGCTCCGGGCGGGGATTCGGCACTGGCCAAATACGCCACCGACCTGACCCAGCGCGCCCGCGATGGAAAGATCGACCCGGTCGTCGGCCGCGATCCGGAGATCAGGCAGATTGTCGACATATTGATGCGACGCCGGCAGAACAATCCGATCCTGACCGGCGAGGCGGGCGTCGGCAAGACTGCAGTCGTGGAGGGTTTTGCTCTGCGCATCGCCAAAGGCGATGTGCCGCCCCCACTGCAGGGAGTGAGCGTGCGCATGCTCGACGTCGGATTGATGCAGGCAGGCGCTAGCGTAAAGGGTGAATTCGAAAAACGGCTGAAGGCCGTAATCGACGAAGTCCAATCCTCTGAAGCGCCGGTCATCCTCTTCATCGATGAGGCCCACACCCTGATCGGCGCCGGTGGTGCTGCCGGAACCGGCGACGCTGCCAATCTGCTCAAGCCGGCGCTGGCACGCGGCGAGCTTCGCACGATAGCGGCCACGACCTGGGCGGAATACAAGCAGCACATCGAGAAAGACCCGGCACTGACCCGCCGCTTCCAGGTGGTAAAGATCGACGAGCCTTCGGAACCGGTAGCCATCCTCATGTTGCGCGGCGTGGCCGGCGTCCTCGAACAGCACCACAAGGTTCAGATATTGGATGAGGCGATCGACGCGGCGGTCGGCCTGTCACATCGCTACATCCCGGCGCGGCAGCTGCCGGACAAGGCGGTCAGCCTTCTCGACACAGCCTGCGCGCGTGTCGCGGTATCGCAGCACGCCACGCCGGCCGAGGTCGAGGACATCATGCGCCGCCGCCAGGCGCTGGAGGTCGAGCGCGGCATTATCGGCCGCGAGGCTGCAATCGGCATCGAAGTGGCCGAGCGACAGGCACGAGTCGAGGCCGGGCTTGCCGAGACCGAACGCACGCTCGCAGCCGCGCAGCAGCGCTGGGAGCGCGAAAAGGCGCTGGTGGCCGAGATACTCGAATTGCGTGCCAGGCTCCGCGGCGACGGCGTCCCGCTCGATGCCGTGGAAGGGCAGGAGGCCGCCACGGAGACAGAGAGCGGGGAGGTGCCGGAGACCGAACTGTCCAATGCCGGGACGAAGGTTCCGGCGGCAGGTGGTCCTCCGCCTCCCGATCCGGCTGCCGATCTCGCTCGGCTGCGCGAACTGATGAGCGAACTGGCCGAGGCGCAAGGCGAAACACCGCTGATCCTGCCATCGGCCGACCGCAACGCCGTGGCGGCCGTGGTTCAGGACTGGACGGGCATCCCGACGGGGCGGATGCTGTCGAGTCAGACGGAGAAGGCGCTGCGGCTCGCGGTCACTCTGTCCGAGCGCGTTGTCGGACAGGATCACGCCATGGAGATGATCGCCAAGCGCGTGCAGACCAGCCGCGCCGGTCTCGGCGCTCCGGAAAAGCCAGTGGGTGTATTCCTGCTTTGCGGCCCCTCGGGCGTCGGCAAGACCGAAACCGCTTTGGCACTGGCCGAAACGCTTTACGGCGGAGAGCAGAACCTGATCTCGATCAACATGTCCGAATTCCAGGAGGCGCATACGGTCTCTACCTTGAAGGGCGCGCCGCCCGGATATGTCGGCTATGGCAAAGGCGGAATTCTCACCGAGGCGGTACGGCGCAAGCCCTATTCGGTGATCCTGCTCGACGAAGTCGAGAAGGCGCATCCGGACGTGCACGAAATCTTCTTCCAGGTCTTCGATAAAGGGATGATGGACGACAGTGAAGGTCGACGGATCGATTTCAAGAACACGCTGATCCTTCTCACGTCGAATGTCGGCTCCGAAGTCATCATGGACCGGACAAGGAATGGCGCGGTACGGGCAGGGCTCGACGAACTGGACACTGCGTTACGCAGCCCGTTGCTGAAGGTCTTCCCAGCGGCCTTTCTCGGCCGGGTGGTGACCATCCCTTACTTTCCGCTTTCCGATTCGATGATCGAAGCGATCACCCGTCATCAATTTGCTAGGATTGCTCGCCGGCTGCGTGCAACCAACGACGCGGAATTGGTAATCGGCGACGGTGTCATGGATCTGGTCAAGACCCGCTGCACGGAAATTGAATCGGGCGGCAGGATGATTGACGCAATTCTGACCAACACGCTCCTCCCGGAGTTGAGCCGCGGCGTGCTGAACCGGTCGCTCGCTGGTGAAAAGATGACAAAGGTCACGGTTGGCGCCTCAGGCCAAGGGTTTACCTATTCCTTCGAATAGGAGCGCGAATATTATGGCGGCTCCTTCCTCAGCTGTGGCGTTAATCGCTCGTGCGGCAGCAGGCCAACACCAGCCATCTTTGCTGGCAAGCGAAGTGGGTCTAAATGAAGTCGGTCTAAATAATGCCGCGAAGGGATCCGATATGGCCGATCCACAGCTCTCAGTCCGTAGGGGCAAGGCGCGTGATCTTGCGCGCCGGCTGGCTCGCCGTGAAAACCGCACGATTACGGATGTGGTCGAGCGCGCGCTCGAATTCTACGACCTCCGCGAGGCCGGTCGTGAGCCTGCTTCGGCCTTCTATCGGCGTCTTTCAGCGCAATCTGGTACAGACATTCATCTTGAAGCAGTGATTCATGAGACCGGATCAGCCCGCTGAACGGCTGGAGCAAGGTTGCCCGACCGGCGCAGGCGTTTCGCAAACCGCATCTCTGACTGAAGAAGCTGCTCTGGCTTGCCGAGACATTATACGTGCAGAGTTTGAAGCCTCTGGAACGCCGGTAAGCAGGGCAGGGGCTGTTCTTCCCTTTTGCATGGCTGGGCCTCAGTCCGGCAATATTCCTCGTCATCTCGGCCGGATCGTGGCTCCTAGGCGAGAAATTCCCAATGCACCTGGTGGCGCGCTCATCAACGCCGGCGTCAGCGCGAAAGCCGATTTTCATCGTCAATCCTTTGAGCTGACCCGCCTCGGTGATCACGCCAAGCGCTCCTTGCGGCTTCACCGCAGGGCGCCGCGGCCGACGCTGCCCTTTTTTCAAGAAACCAATTAGGCTCGCTGGGCTTGCGAGACAGCGAAAGGTTGCCTGATCTGAAACAGATACCCGACGTGAAACAATTGAGACTGCTCGGCGTACTCGCAGCGGCGGTGATCGGTCTATATGTCTGCTATCTGCTGGCGTGGCCTTTTTTGCCGGCACTGACCTGGGCGCTCGTCCTGGCAATCATCCTGGCTCCGGCTCATCGATGGGTTGAGAGACGGGTCGGGAATCGAAACCTGGCCGCATTGATATCTGTAAGCGTTGCTGCGATTGCCGTCGGCCTGCCGCTGGTACTCGTCGCCCAACAGCTCGTTCGCGAAGCGGTAAACGGAGCCAATTATCTGGAGGAGGTCGTCCGTGGTTGGGACGCAGACGGCTTCATGTCTGACTATCCCACGCTTTCGACCATTGCCCAATGGATTGAGAACCAATTCGATCCGGCCGGTTCGGTCGCGGCATTCGTACAATGGCTGACGGGACAAAGCACATCGCTGTTGCGTGGGTCCATCTATCAGGTCGCGATGTTCGGCCTGACGTTTTATCTGCTGTTCTATTTTCTGCGGGATCGCCAACACGGCCTGCAAGCCGTCGCGGGGCTTTCGCCCCTGCGCGCTCCCGAGACAGCGCACATCTTGTCCCGCTTTGCAGAGACCGTTCATGCGACACTGCTCGGCACCGTGTTCGTCGCCGCCGTCCAGGGAACATTAGGTGGCCTGATGTTCTGGTGGCTCGGTCTGCCCACGCCGGTATTTTGGGGCCTTGTCATGGGACTTCTTGCCATCGTGCCTGTGCTCGGGGCATTCGTGATCTGGGTGCCCGCGGCGGTCTATCTCGCTCTGGAGGGGGCTTGGGCCAGCGCGGCGATATTGACCGTCTGGGGCGGCGTCATTGTCGGGGGCATCGACAATCTGCTCTATCCGATGCTTGTCGGGAACAGGTTGCGCCTCCACACCGTGGTGGCCTTTATCGGCTCGGTCGGCGGCATTGTCTTGTTCGGAGCATCCGGCCTTGTTCTCGGCCCCGCGGTGATCGCCATCACCGTAAGCCTCATTGATGTGCTGAAGAATCGATTGACAGACCCGCCCAAGGCGACGCCGGCGCGCCCTGCTGAGCTACCGCATCAGTCCGGGACGGATTGAAGACGAAGACAAGATCAAGCGCGCGGAAAGGGCGCTGGCCTTCGAGTGGTAGCACGAAACCTGAACAACCTCTGGGCAGACATTTTAATCACGGCAAGCAAATCAGCCAGGCTGCTGGATCGCGGCGAGCTTCCAGTCCCCGCCGTTCTGGCGCATGAAGGTCCACAGTTCGGTCGTCTCCGTCGGCTGATCGGCCTGGCCCTCAACGATCTTGCCGCTTATGCGATCGCGGGTCACGTCGCGAGATTCATATCGCAAAGCAGCCGTCGCGAAGTTGCGATCACCCTCCCGCCAACTTTCCGCAATATCGGCCTCCAGCAGGCCCACATCCGATACCTCGTTCCTGAGGCCCTTTTTGGCGTTATCGGCAAGTTCCTCGAACAGATAGGAGACCATTTCTGGCGTTGCCAACCGGCGCAAGGCGGCATGGTCCTCGCGCCCGAATGCTTCCTGAACTTCCGTCAGCCGTTGCTGGAACGTGTCGAGGTCGGTTTTGGTGAGTGTGATCTCATCGGAAGCGGTGGCTTGGCTCGTTCCGCCAAATCCTGACCCGATGCCTGGAATAGGGAAAGCTGTGGCGTTGCTCGGCTCGGGTCGGGCTGCTGCGTTTCGCCCAAAACTCCCTGTGCCCCCCGAGGCACGAGCCGTAGTGGGCGCTGGATTGTACGCCGATTGCGAGCGGAAAAAGCGGATGGCCAGCATGATCACGCCGCCGATCAGCAGTACTTGAAGCAGAAGACCCAACATGCCGGCCAAGCCGCCGAAACCATGGCCCAAAAGAACGCCGATCAAACCACCGAGAAGCAGCCCCCGCATCATCGGCCCGCTGAGGCCGTTGAAGACGCCTGGGCGCTGGAATGCCTGCGGCTGGCGGGCCGCATTGTTGGTTGCGGTATTGGGCGTCATCGAACGCTCGACCGGTGCGGCCGGCTGTGGTGCCGTTCTGGTCGGCGGGATCGACTGGAAAGTGCGCGTGCCGCGGCTGCCAAAGCTGCCGCCTCGGCGCGCATCGGCATGATCCACAGCGACCATGAAAAACGCCAGGAACAACCCTACGAGCAAAACTGCAAACCGTCCCGAACGCGAAATCAACATAGGCAAATCCTTACGACACTCTTTCCGCTCATATGGGGTGCGCCGATCGAAATATCACTGACCGGCACCTTGCACTTCAACGGGCGACATGCTGCCTATGCTCAGGCGCGTTTTTCGCCGGGCGAGGCTTGCGCCTTGGCGCGCGATACTCTCGACACGCAGGACCTAGTCGAAGTCGGCCGCGACCACCGGCCCCAGATTGACCGTCAGCGTCCCGTCTTCAAGGCGATCCGTGGCGATGGTCTTCCGGCAGATGACGCGATGCGTATCGGCGCTAATAGGTAGTGAGTGTATCCGTTCTGCGCAGGCACTGCAGATGTCGCGCGGCCCAGCTTGGCACCATTCAGGTGCGAGACAATTCCTCGCCCCGACCCGTCTGCGCTACGGCTTTTCCGCAAGGATCGCCTCAGCGGTTTTCTCGTCGGTGATCAGCACATCGACCACTCCCAGACGCAACACGGCGCGCAGGACCGGAACCTTGTCGAGGCCGCCGGAGGGCAGGATCACAGTGTCGACGTCGCGCAGATGTTCGGGGGCGAGGCCGATGACACGGCTGTTTAGCGGGTGATCGACGAGTTGTCCGTCGGCGCCGATCCAGTGGCCGCAAATATCGCCGACCGCCCCGGCTTCGCGGAGCGATCTGAGATCATCGTCTCCTACCAGTCCGATCCGAAAGATGGTGGCGTCCTTGTGCACCGCGCCCACCGAAACGAAAGCGGCGTCAACGTCGCGGGCATGGGTGAAGGCGTCTTCCAGAATGGACTGGCGCATAAGCAGATCGCGCGTGGCCTCCGTATCCGTGAACACCGGTGCCGCGATGTAGAAGCATTCCGCATCGAAAAGCGCCGCGAGCCGCGACGCGATTTCATAGATGTTGATCGCCGATCCACGCGTGAGCCCGCCGAGCAGGGAAACGACCGACATCCCTCTGACGGGGCGTACGGTCACTGACCGCAGACTAAGCTGGAGCGTCCGTCCCCATCCCACGCCCACCGATATGCCGTCACGGATTCTATGCGACAGGGCTTCACCGGCAGCGGCTGCGATGACCTGTGGCACCAGGGCAGGATCAGGCGGTGTCGGAACCACGATTGGGTCGGAAACGCCATAGGCGTCCCGCAGCCGGTTCTCCAGCTCGATGCAGTTCGCCACCTTGGAATTGATGCGAATCTGAACGATCCCCCGCTGACGGGCATGCGCCAGCATCCGGTTGACGCGAAGGCGTGTCAGGCCAAGAGACTTGGCGATTTGCGCCTGGGTGAGGTCACCGACATAAGCAAGCCAGGCGGCGCGCACGAGCAGCCCTTCCTCGCGATCGGACGTGACGGAACTCGTTACGGCATGGCGGCCGTCGCGTTTCTTTCGTGCTGGTTTCTCCATCAGATCATCCTGTCCACTCCGCGGCAGCGGGTCCAGAGCGGGCTCGGCGGAGCCATGTGCTCATGGATATGAGGCATCAATCGAGTTTCCCGGCTCCGCTAGCCTCGATGATAGCGGTCGAAGGACAAAACCAGCGGAGCATCATGGCAAATTGCGTCGATGATGGCAGTCGTCAGCGGCAGGCGATCGTGGGGAAGTACACCCCGGGCCATCATATTCTTCAAAGTCGGACCAAGGTCCAGCGCCAGTTGCGCGCCCTCGACCGTGTCCGAACTCATATGTTCGCGCTTCGCCACGGAATAAGGCAGGCCGCGGCCGAGCAGGCGCCCCATGCGACCGTTACGGCCCGCCTGGCAGGTCACATAAAGATCGCCGGAGCCGGCCAGCCCCAGCACTGTTTCGACCTTTCCACCCAGAGCTTCGACCAGAATCGCCATCTCTGCGAGGGACTGCGAGAAAAGTGACGAGGCCAGGTTGTGCATGAGTGCGCCGTTGGGCGCCTTGCCGTCGCGCTCGAGCAGCCCGACGGGAGCACCAACGGCGAGTGTGTAGAAATTCTTGAAAGCGGCGCAGATCTCGACGCCGACGAGATCGGATGACGATCGCGTATGATAGAAGGGCGCGCGCAGAATGCGGGACGCCGCGGCGACCTGGTCGGGATCGTGCCCGGCCACGATCACAGAGGTGTCGCGCTGTGCCGCCAGTTCGCCGGCAATGCACGGTCCGCCGACGGCCATCACAGGGACCGAGAAGCCAGTGCGTTGCTCGATCTCGCGGGCAAGCAGATGTGGCAGGATTTCCACGCCTTCGTCGCTTGCTGCAAGTCCTTTCGTAATCATCAGTATCGGCACGGGCGACTTGATGCTTTCTGCAATGCGGTCGATCGCCCAAGGAATGCCGGCCGACGAGACGCCGAGTACAAGCAGATCGGGTCCATCGTTCATCGCCGCCCCGAATTCGGTCCAGGAACAGGCGGTTACCACATCAGGCAGAGTGATGTTGAGGCGTGGGTGATGACTTGTGCTGGCCACCGAGCCGACGATCTCCTCATCGAGATGGGTCCCGACAAGAGTGATGCGGTTACCAGCGTGAGCGGCCGGAAGCGTCATGGCAGAGCCCATGACGCCGGCGCCGAGGGTGATGATCCGCGCCATTCAACTTCTTCCCTTGTCCAGCCGCTCGCCGCTACCTTGGTCGAACAGGTGGATTCGCTCAGGCGCCGGCTCCAGATGGATCACAGCTCCAGGAGAGAGCTCCATGCGGTCATGCAGCACCGAGCAGATCGCGGTGTTGCCCATGCTGGCAAAGATGTGAATTTCGGGGCCAGTCGGCTCGACAACCGTAATCCTCGCCGGAATGCCGCGCCCGTCGGCCACTGGTCGAAGATGTTCGGGGCGAATGCCGTAGATCACCTTTTGGCCGGGCCGGACCGCAGCCCCTGGCGGGAGCGGGAGGGATAGCTCGTCGGTCCGCACCACCCAGGCGTCGCGCTCGGAAGCCACCTCGCCATGGAACATGTTCATTGCGGGCGAGCCGATGAAAGAGGCGACGAAGAGGTTTGCCGGGCGATCGTAGACATCGAGCGGGCGCCCGATCTGCTCGATATGGCCGTCGCGCATGATGACGATGACATCGGCCATGGTCATGGCCTCGATCTGGTCATGCGTGACATAGACGGTGGTGGTCTTCAGCCGCTGGTGGAGTTCCTTGATTTCGGTGCGCATCTGCACCCGCAGCTTGGCATCGAGATTGGACAGCGGTTCGTCGAACAGGAACACAGTTGGGTCCCGCACGATGGCGCGGCCCATGGCGACGCGCTGCCGCTGACCGCCCGAAAGCTGGCGAGGGTACCGTTCCAGATAGGGGGTCAGATTGAGGATCGCCGCCGCCCATCCGACCTTCTGTTTGATTTCTTCGGTTGGGCGTTTCTTCAACTGCATGGAAAAGGCCATGTTGTCGAAGACGGTCATGTGCGCATAAAGCGCGTAATTCTGGAAGACCATCGCGATATTGCGGTCTTTGGGATGGAGCGTGTTGACGACCCTGTCGCCTATGGCGATATTACCGGATGTGATGGGCTCGAGACCGGCTATCATGCGTAACAGCGTGGACTTGCCGCAGCCGGACGGCCCCAACAGAACGACGAACTGGCCATCCTCGATCGAGAGATCGAGTCCATCGATAATCGAGAGAGCGCCATAGTCCTTCTTTATGTTGCTGATGGTGACGGACGCCATAAATTGCTACCCTTCGATTGCCCTTGCCGGTTGGATCGCATTTTCGCTATGCGAGCTATTGGCGATCGGATGCGCTCTCACCATTCGCTCTCCAGAAACTCTTCCAAGAGTCCCGCATCGGCGGCCAGATTGATGAAGGACCATCGACCGCGGATTTCCCGCGAATAGTGAATGGCGTCGTGCCAAAGCGCTCGCGGCAGGCCTAGTTCCGCGCCGGTGACCGGCCCTCCCGCAGCCTTGAGTGCTGCCTCCATGCGGGCGACCGGCATTGCCATGGGCCGAACCTCCTGGCGCAGCGCCGGCCAGATTTCCGCAAGCCTGCGGTTGAAGATTTCCGTCTGGCTGGCGTCGAGTGCCGTCTTCTTCGTCTCGGCAATGCAAAGTGGTCCAAGCTGCGCGCCATAGCGGGCCAGCATCGCCGCTTCGTCGATGGCGGTCGGCTTCACCTGCGGCGGCTCTTTCATGTCCAGCAGCCGCGCTTGCAGACGCGCCATGACCAGCGAGGCAACCCCAACCTGCTGACCATGCGTGGTGCCGGGATGACGCTCTCCCGCGAACATGTCGACCCAATGGGAAATCTGGTGCTCTCCCATGGACCCGGGATGGGAAACGCCGGCAAAGCACACGCCCATCGAGCACAGCGTCAGGACGCGCTGGAGATGCCCGACAGCGGTGACGTCATGCCTGGCAAGGCCAGGCGCATGGGCCAGCATCGGCTCCTCATCGCCCGCCTGCAGCAGGTAGGGCACCTCAGAATAGTAAGTGTCGAACAGCCGATGCGAAGCCCACCAGTCGATCTGGGCCGTGGAGCGGCAGAGGCTGTCGCCAAGCCCGGCGGCGCTGAGCCAGGCGGGCGCTGCGGCCGACACGCCAAGGTCCAGGAAGATGCCCCGCGGAGCATGCGAGGGCAGCGAGATCTTGAGCCCGGAGGCCAAGGTCACCGACGCTGTCGAGGCGCCGTAGCCATTCATCGAGGCGGCCGTACCGAAGACGGCATAGGGCCGCTCGTCGAGAAAGGTTGCATGCTTGCAGCCGTCGTTGAGGACGCCCGACCCGACGGCCACGACCCCGTCGGCGTGACGCGTCTTCTCCCTGACCATCTGGATCATTGCCTCATCGCAGTCGAGGCCGTCAGGCAGCACGATTTCATCGATGTCGGCGATGGCACGCAGCGCCTTCGCGACGCGCGTGCCCATCACATCGACGGTGTTGATATCCGACACAACAGCGATGCGGCTGCCTAGCGCCAGGGGCGCAACGAGATCCGCCTCGCGGCCCTCCGTCGTCTCCAGCAGTTCGATCGTCTGGAACGGCAGGTCCGCTGCCGCGCCGGTCTTGGGATCTGTCCAGCGTCCCGCGACAACGTCCTCGATCAAGGCGTTCCAGTTGGTCGTTTCAGCCATGATCGGCCTCCATGAAGGCCGCGAGGCGCTGGTTCCAGGCTGAAAGCGTTGGCCAAAGATCGGCATGGATCGCAAGAAGTTCGGCGTAGAGCGCGGCCCGTTTCGTGTCCGGTTCGAAGGTTTTGGCCGGCTCGCTGGCCATTGCGAGCGACGCTTCGGCGATGGTGGAAAACCAGCCCACCCCCTTTGCCGCCGCCATCGCCGCCCCAAGCGAGGAGGCTTCGACGGTCGTCGAACGCTTTATGGGACGATTGAGTGCATCCGCCAGAATTTGCATCCACAGGTCGGACTTCGCTCCTCCGCCGATCGCTATGAACTGGTCGATGGTCTGGGCGGCAGCCGCAGCCGCCCGCTGACTTGTCGCGGCCTGATGCAGCGCTATGCCTTCCAGCACGGCGCGATAGATGTCGCCGCGGCGGCTCGAGCCCGAAAGCCCGGCAATCACACCACGGGCCGCACTATCCCAGTGTGGGTCCATGACGCCCTGCCAGTAGGGCAGGAGCATTATGCCGCCTGCGCCGATCGGGCTGGTAGCGGCTTCGGCCTCGAGCGCCTCCAGGGCATCATTTGCGCCATGCAGATCGACGCCAAGCATCTCGCGCGCCATCCAGTCGACAAGAAAAGTGCCGGCGCGAAGGCACGTCTCGTAGATATAGCCATCATCGGCGACCGCCGTTTCGGTGCGGAAGGCCTGGTCGTGGACGTAGTCCGTGCCGAAGCTGCCGGAGACGACCGCCGTGCCGAGGTTGATGTAAGCGCATCGCGGCTGCAACACACCCGCGCCCGTGCCGGCGCATTGACCATCGCCGCCGCCGGCGACGATCGGCGTGCCCTCGCGCAGGCCCGTCGAAATGGCCGCTTCCGAAGTCAGTTGACCCAGAACGGTGCCGGGCCGCGCCAGATCCGGCATCATGCGCCGGGCGACGCCCGCTGCCTCCAGTATATCGTTCGACCAGTCCACAGCGCGCATATCGAGTATGCCCATCGGGTCCGCGGATGCGGTGGACGTCACCCACCGGCCGCTCAAGCGAAAGACCAGATAGCCGTGGACTTCGGCCATCCGCTCCACCCGGGCAAAAATCTCGGGCTCTTGCTCGCGGAACCAGATCATGCGGTAAAGGCAAGGAATGACGTCCAGCGGCTTGCCGGATATTGCGTGGACGCGTGCCGCGCCGAAGCTCTCGCCGAAGCGGCGTGCCTTCCGCCGGGCGCGCTCATCGAGCCAGAGCGTCGCGGGCCCGACCGCTTCGCCTTGCTCGTCGAAAAGTCCGAAGCTTTCGCGCTGGTTGGCAATCGCAAGGGCGGCAATGCGTGCCGGCGAAACCGTTGACGTCACGGCGCGCAGCGCTGCGACCGTCGAGGTCCACCACTCGGCCGGATCCTGCTCGAAATAGCCCGAACGCGGGTTGGACATTGCAAGCGGTGCACGACCTTCGGCCACGGCCAGACCATTGCGGTCCCAGGCGATCGCCTTGGTTGCCGAGGTCGAGGAATCAATGCCGATGACGAGATCAGGAACCATTGCCGCCACATTACCAAACGGCGAGGGCGGCCGAAGCCGCCTTCGCCCAAATCACCGACTAGCCGCTAAAGACCGGCGTCCTTGACTTTGCCGTCGACAATGCCGGCAATGGCATCCAGGCATGCCTTGGCATCGCCGCCATAGTCTTGGCCCGTAAGCAACTTGCCGAGCTCAACCGGAATGTCGTTGTTCGACAGATCCGCCCAGATCGGCATGTCCGGCTCAGATCCCATCTGATTGTCGATAGTGTATTTGATCGCGTCGAAATGGCGTGTCGTTCCGGGGCCGACAACGGCCTTCGCCTTGACCCGAGGATCTGTAAAAGAGGAATTGCGCATCGGCGAGGCGCCGCCGCCGAGCGTCGATACCCGCGCCATCACATCCTTCGAGCAGACCCACTGCATGAACAGCCATGCTGCTTCCTTGTTCTTGGAATATTGCGACAGCGAAATCGTCGAGCCACCTTGGTGACCAACGGCCGGGATTTCGTTGAAGCCGCAATCGGCGGCGGCGCGACGGCCAGGAACCTCCTTGGGCGCGGGCAGGGCCTCGAACAGGCCTTTGACCTTGGAATCGTTCGCGTCGAAGCCGGGGAAATCTTCGCCCCAGGTGATTGCCATAGCGGCCTGACCCTGTGTCAGTGCCTGTCCCTGCCCGTCCCAGGTCCAAGTCGTCGCGGAGGGCGGCGAGTTCTTGACCAGCTCCTGATAGAATTGCAGCCCGGCCACGCCGCGCTCGTCATTGCCGACAAACTTCTTGTCTTTGTTGAAGATCGAACCGCCATGGCCCCACAATGCGAAGGTCCAGTCGCATTCCAGCGAATAATGGCCGGACTTCGCCTGGCATGCTGTGCCGAAGATGCCGTTGCTTTTTTCTGCCTCTGTGAGCGCCTGCACGGCCTTGAGGTAGGCGTCGAGGTCTGTCGGCAGCGCAATGTTGTGTTTGTCGAAAAGATCCTTGCGGTACATCAGGATGAAGATCGGAATATCGAATGGAATTCCGCACTGTTTGCCGTTGTACATGGCGATGCCGTCGACCAGCGGCTTGGAGAAATCGTCCCAGTCGAAGTTGGGCATCGCCAGTTCTTTGTTCTGGTCATAATACTCGCGTGGATCGACGACATCCTGGGCAAATGTCGCCATCCAGGACTGGTCGAGATAGTAGACGTCGTAGGTGCCAAGTTGGCCCTGTACGTCTTGCGTCGCCTTGGCGAGAACCTGCTCCAGCGGCACGATCTCGACTTCCACCTCAATGCCGGTTGCCTTGGTGAATTCACCCGCGACAAGCTGGTTGGCAACGATCGTTGGCGGCGTCGCTTCCGAAGTGTAGCGGATTTTGGTGCCGGCATATGGTTTGCCGACGTCGGCCAGCCACTTCAGCATATCGGCGTCCTGGGCGCGGGCTTCTTCAACCCCGAGGCCCAGCATCCCCCGACTGGTGCGGCCACCACCTAGCATGGCTGATCCGAAGGCGGAAAAGCCGACACCAGCGAGCGCCATCTTCCTCATGAAGTCGCGTTTGCTTATTCGGCGCGCCGTAAAGTCATTGCAGGTATCGGCGACGAATGTCTTCTTGTCGTGTTCACTGAAGCTCATGATCGTTCCTCCATTGCGTTTTTGTCGTCGTTCTTCTCGTCTGCGCCTCACTCTTTCAGCGATCCGAGGGTGAGGCCGCGGACCAGATGTCGTTGAACCAGCAGGATAAAGATGAAGCTGGGTATGATCGCGGACGTGCCGAGCGCTGTGATGTAGCCCCACTCGGTCGCGGTCGAGGTGACAAAGGTCGAGATCTTCACCGGCACAGTGCGGATCGACGTTGTCAGGAACAGTGAGAGCAGGAACTCGGTCCACGAAAAGATGAAACACAGCACGGCCGTCGCAGCGATGCCGCCCTTGACCATGGGAAGGACGACGCGTCGAAACGTCTGCCAGCGCGTCGCGCCGTCAATCAGCGCCGCCTCATCAATCTCGCGCGGAACATCGTCGAAGAACGACTTCAAAAGCAAAACCGCCAGCGGCAGGTTAATCAAACTGTGAACGAGGATGAGCCCCGTATAAGTATCGCGCAAGCCGAGATCGCGGAACATGAAAACGATCGGAATGACGATCGCGATTGGCGGCATGAAGCGTTGCGAGAGAATCCAGAACAGGAAGGACTGCTGGCCGCTGAACTGCATTCGCGACAGGCAATAGGCGGCCAGCGTTGCCAGCAGCAGCGTCAGCGCCGTCGATCCGACGGCTATGATGGCGCTATCGAGCAACGACTGACGGGAATCATAGGAACTGGCGCCACCCTTGATGACCCCGGCCGCCTCGCCGCCCTGTTCCATGCCGATGTCGACGCGCGAAACGCCAAGCAACGTCACACGGTAATTGTCCGGCGTTGGCGTGAAACCGGTGTAGACCGGTCCGCTGCGGTCGAAGATCGCCGAATAGGGTTTGATGGACGACAGGGCCCACCACGCGATCGGGAACATAAAGATCGCCACCACCAGGACGGCGAGGACATCACGGCCGATCGTTTGGGCGCGCGACGACTCCATCAGAACCTCACCTTGAACAGCCTGACGAACAGGTTCGACACGACGATCAAGACGACGAGCACGATCAGCGACAGGGTCGCGGCATAGGGAAAGTCTCCGGTGAAGTAGATACGGCCAGCGTAGAATGAAAGCGTCTCGGTGGCCGTGCCAGGCCCGCCGGCGGTGATGATGTAGACGTAGTCGTAGATGCGAAAGAGATCGACGCCGCGGATCAGCACCGCGACCGCTATCACCTTGCGCAGCATCGGCAATGTGAGGCGCAAGAACGTCTGGATGCCGTTGGCACCGTCGATCGCGGCGGCTTCGAAAGGTTCCTTCGGCAGCGCCCTGAGCCCTGCCAGGATGATGAGCACCATGAACGGCGTCCACTGCCATATGTCTGCCAGCAGGATCGCCGCCAGTGCGGTTCCGGGCTGCGTCAGGATCGGCTGTGCCGGCGAGATCAGGTCGAGGGCATAGAGGTAGAACGACAGGACACCGAAAGAACCGTCCTGCATCAGCAGGAACATCATTCCGGTCACCGCCGGCGGCACCACCAGCGGCAGTGTCATCAGCGCCCGCAGCACCCCGTAACCTTTGCGATCGGTGTCAAGCAGAAGCGCGATGAGGATGCCGAGCGCAAGCTGAACCGCAAGCGCGACGAAGGTGTAGATCAGCGTGGTTTCCAGCGAATGCCACATACGCGCATCCGAGAAGGCGCGCGTCCATTGGTGGAGCCCGGCGAAGTCAAGCTGACGGGAAACGACATTGCGTTTGTGAAACGACAGCCAGACTGAATAGGCGAGGGGATAGATGCCGAAAACGAGAAGCATCACCGTGATCGGCGCGAGCCAGGGAAAAGGATGCTCGGCCGTCATGAACCGGGGTAGGGCCCACCTGGAAGTCGGCCGCGTGAGGATAGCGCTGCTCACGTGCAAATCTCCGCTCGGTCACAGAGACGCATCGGCCTTCTCCCTATCGGCCAGATTGTGCCAACTTGAACTTTTGTAAGTTTGTTGTGCCTTTTGTTAAGAACGTGTCGGACGGCCGCCGATTTGTCAAGTGTCGGGTCCGTCAGCGCTCAAGGGATTTGCTCGTGGTAGATCCCGTCATCGCCGGGTATGAAGTTGTTTTTGGAGGGATCGCCGCCGGTAAATGCGGTGGACCAGCATCAAAAGCACTCAGGGCCGCCGCCAACTTTGGCAGCCCAACGAAAGCTACGGAAAGCATCGAGGAGATCGGGAGGACAGCCCGGGGGCTTTTGGAACTCCCCTTAATCCGGCAACAGGATCTGAAGCTTTACGTCCGCGGGCCGGGCTTCGACTGCGCGGTCGAAAGCGGTGATGGAATCTTCGAAGGGGAAGGTCGCCGAAATGAGTGGCTTTAGGTCGACCCGGCCCGACCCCATCAGCGCGATTGCCCGCTCATATTGGTGGGCATATCGGAACACAGTCTCGATGCGGACTTCCTTGGTCGAGGCGGTGGCAATGTCGAGCGCTACAGGCGCCACCGGCAGGCCGACCACCACCACCGCGCCGCCGGGCCGCGGCAGATCGAGCAGGCTCTCCCATGCCTTGGACGAGCCCGAGCATTCGAAAACGACATCGGCGCCCCAGCCATCGGTCAGGAGCTTTACCTCCGCCGCCAGGTTCTTGTCGCGGATGTTGACCGGGATCACGCCTTGATAGCCGCTGGCGATGTCGAGCTTGGGTTGGGCGAAATCTGCAACAATGGCGCGGGCGCACCCGCCGGCGAGTGCCGCGATCGCCACCATCGTCCCGATCGGCCCGGCGCCAATCACCACCGCCGTGTCACCAGGCGCGATCTTTGCTTTGGCAGCCGCCTGCATGCCGACAGCGAAGGGCTCCACCATGGCGCCTTCGGCGAAGCTGACATCGTCGGGCAGTTTGAATGTGTAGTTGGCGGGGTGGACGACATAGGGCGTCAACACACCGTGGATCGGCGGCGTTGCCCAGAATCTGACAGCTGGGTCAATGTTGTAGAGACCGAGCCGGCTCGCCCGCGAATTGGGATCGGGAATACCCGGCTCCATGCAGACGCGGTCGCCGACCTTCAGATGCTCGACGCCTTCCCCTGTTTCGACGACGGTGCCGGCGGCTTCGTGGCCCAAGACCATCGGCGCTTCGACCACGAACGGGCCGATGCGGCCATGCGTGTAGTAGTGCACGTCCGAGCCGCAGATGCCCACCGTATGGATCTTGATGCGAACTTCGCCCGCGCCGACGGTCTGTGGCAGATCGATCCCACGCAGCTTGAGTTCGTGCTGGCGTTCAAGGACAAGGGCGCGAACGTTCGTCATCGACGTAGTCTCCTCTAAAGCCGACTGTTCGAGGCCTCCGCGACCTTGCTTGCATTCGGCACGTTCATCATAGCCGCTCATTCACGGCTTCAAAATCCAGTTCGGAAACGGGTGTTGCAAGATTCCGACTATCCGTACCAACTTCCCGGCCAAGGGACTTTGAAGGCCGACCATGCCGCTGCCGAATTTCGTTTGGATCATTCAGGGTGCTCTGAGGTATCAAGTGATAGATTCGGCATCAGGATAGGAACCAGTGTTTAGAGGGCGACGTGCACACTCGCTGCACACAAAGTTCTCCCTTCTTTCGGTTCTGTTTTGTCGAAGAGGCAACAGGGCATGCTGTGACGCGATGTTTGAGAAATTGTCGCCCGGCTTCGGCTGCCCGGGCGACAGAGCACCTGACAGGGCGCCGTAGCACGACGAAAGAGGGTCTCTTTACTGGGTGTGCGAGATGCTTCTGAGGGCTTCGGCAAAGCACAGGGTGGCCGAACCCGTCGCGGTCCGACGGCGAAGGCTCCGCGTTAGGCGATGTAGGTGCTGCGTCGATCATGGCTCCACCAGTTGCTGGATTGCGTGCATCGGTAGGACGAGCCGGAGGTAGTCCGGCAGCCGCACGAAGCCGTTTCCCTTATAGAAGGCAGCGGCGCGCTCGCTGATGGCATCCACCACCAGCATCGAAGAACCGACTGTGGCCGCGCTCGCATAGGCGCGCCGCACGGCGTCGGCGAGAAGCATCGCACCCAGGCGTTCGCCCTGACGGGCTTCCGAGACCGCCAGCCGTCCGATCAGCGTGGCGCTGACCAGCGGATAGCGCGGGATGTGCTTGCGCGCGGCGGCCGGCACGTCGCCCTGTGCAAGGCTGGTTGCGCAAAGCGTATAATAGCCCAGCATGACATCCGGTTTATCAGGCTCCACTAGAATGAAGACCCCATTCGCCTTGCGCCGCACATCTTGGCTTGCCTGCGTCCGGAGATAACGGTCGAGTCTGTCGACGCCGCAGACAAAGCCGTCCCGGTCGTGATGCGACGCGAGCGCCTCGATCTTCAAATCTGGCCGAGACGCCGCCATGCTCAGGACGCGACCCGGCGCTTGTGCTCGGCCAAGGCGCGGACCAGCCGCTCACTCGGCTCTGGCGGATTGACCAGCGCGTCGAAGAATGCCGCGCGGTCGCGATCGGACAGCACCAACGTCTCATGCTCGGCGATCGTGCGGCGCGCGGTGTCAGTGAGCGCAGTGACGCAGAAGTCGCTGACTTTGCGTCGTGACAGATGCGCTGCCCGCTCGATAAGATCCTTAGTCTCTTCATCCAACCGGAATCCGAGGCGTTCGACGCGGTTGGGCGTCTCTCGTTCGATCTGGGGCTGTTTGCGCGCCATTGGGATCACTCCTGTCGTGGTCTATGTTTCGCAGACAATGTACGTCACATAGACGAACAAATCAAACCGATTTCTGCCCTTCATCCACGCGCTGGTGGTCGAACATCAGCTTCGTCCGCTGTTCGGCTTCTACTGGGTGCTGACGGTCCAGGCAGGCAGGCTCTTCGACAGCCCGCTTCTTCTGTCCCTGTTGTGGTTTACGCTCGGCCAGCAAGAGTGTTCAATGCGTAACGTGTGTATCGTCGTTCGCCAGTTCTAATCAGTGCACCCTTGGCAACGAGGTCCTGCAAATCTCTTGTCGCTGACGCGCGAGATGCCTGAGTGATGGCGATGTAATTCTCGGCGCTGAGACCGCCCTTGAAACCATCTATACCTTCGCGGAACATCCGGGTGATGGCCTTTTCCTGTCGCTCGTTGAAGTGACCGTGGTAGCGTTCGTAAAACTTGGCCTTGGCGACGGAGAATTCGACACGGGCAAGCGTTACGCGCTGCGCCTCAAGGATCGTTTTAGCGAAGTAGAGCAGCCAATCCGTAATCGCGTTGCTCTTGTTGCTGGCCTCGAGATTGTCGTAGTAGGCCTTGCGGTGGCGTTCAATCGTGTACGCCAAAGCGATGAGACTGGGCTCACCCAGCCTTTGCGCCAACGCCTTTTCGCAGAGGGCACGCCCTATGCGCCCGTTGCCATCCTCGAACGGGTGAATGCTCTCGAAATAAAGGTGCGCGATTCCGGCACGCGTCAACGCCGGAATCGGTGTCTTGCCTTTGGGCGCGGTTACGTTGAACCAAGCCGCGAAGGCGTCCATTTCGGTCTTCACCCGGGCCGACGGGGGCGCTTCGAAATGCACTTTGGGCTTATCCAGCCTATTGGAAACGATTTGCATAGCATCGGCATGCTGGCGGTAGCTGCCGATGGTCCCGATACCCCGCTCACCCGACATCGCCATCTTGTGCCAAGCGTAGAGGGTGCGGTGCGAGAGTGTATCGGCGAAATGCAAGTAAACATCGGCCATCATTTCAGCGATGCCGCGCTCGGCCGGCGGAATGTGCCTGATCTCGCTTCCCAGGCCAAGTTGCTGGCGTAAGGATGATTGCAGACTCTCGCGGTTGAGGTATTCCCCTTCAATCGCGGATGTCTTCAAGGCCTCTTCGCTGATAAGGTCGATGCGGATCTGGTCGCGATCGTTGGCACCCACATGACGAAAGACGCCCAGGAACTCGCCCGATCGCAACAGGAACTCGCTTTCCAGCGGTTCCAATACCTTCTTATCGTAGGTAAAATGCGGCCAGTCAGCCTGCTCCCAATTCCATACCATGAGTTATAGAGCACCTTTCTATAACTCATGATGCCACGACAGGTGAGCTATAGCAATCCTCGCTATGCCTCAGGGTCTTCTCGGATACGTCAACAATTGGCGAACGTGTTCGGGGTTCGAGTTGTAGACCGCTATATCGCAAGACCGACTGTTGAGGAGGCGTTCTTGCGGTCGCGCCAATCTGTTTGATTGCAGTTCGAGCTGATCGATCAACCCCCGGGCGGCACCGCGGACTTTCCTGATTGCGCCGGAGTTGATCCAGCCCAGGTCGGCTCTGAAAGGGCCGCTGGACACGTTGAAGGACATAGCTTGAGGCGCCCCGAGAACCGGTCTTTGCACAGCTCCCCTCACGCAGGTATCAAGGGCCGACACGTGTAGCGTCATTATGGAAATCAGCGGCGGTTCCTACCTCACAGGCGTGCGCGGCTTTGCCTGTTCAAGATGTGGGCACGGCTCGGATCTGAACCGGTAGGCTGGAGCACGGAGCCGGCCCCGACGGGCCCTCGGGCTGGGCTCCGGGAACTGTCCTGTCCCTTGGCACTGGAACCCTGATTTCGGGCCAGTCCAACTGGCGGTTGCTAGACGTATAGCAACTCATGCGCCTAAGTTTGCCTACGGCCCGCGCGCACCTGGCAAGCCCGCCCACCCTAGTCCCCCGCTTGGTGCAACAGCGCCCGTCCCGCCCCGCCGCACCTAACCGTGCGGCGGGCTTTTTTTCACGCGGTGGAACACCGGCGCGCAGGGAAGTTCGGGGCATGCCGCATACCCTTCGCCTCACAGTATTGCTGCCGGATCGCTTGCCCTGATCGGCCCACGTCGTCGATCGACAAAGGTTCATTATGGAGCGACAACGCTCGCTAGGGCTTCCCGATGATGGGAGTCATGCTCGGTCCTTTCTCGGCAGGGAGCGGGCAACAAGCCGAAGGCGTTCATAAAGAGTCCAGAACTGCTCGTGCTGAGTTCGGCGATCGTCATAGTTATATGTTTAAGATTCCAAAGGTCAGACAGAGACGGCTGCCGCGCATCCGGTGATTTTCGGGACCTAATGAAGTATCGGCGTTACCTACGCGGGCGGCAACTGGATGGGACTGCGCGGGAGAGCGGGCCAGCTTGGTTCGTCGGCCGTTGGTAGGACGTGCTCAAGCGGCCTTAATCTTCATCTCTGCGCCGAGCACCATCTTTGTCACGGCGGCGAAGTCGAGCTTCCCGGAGCCGAGGACGGGCACTTTCGCAACGACGCGCACTCCGGCGGGCACCATCAGGTCCATGGCGCCGTTGGCCTTAGCGAAGGCCAGGAATTCGGCACGCGTGGCGTTGACGGCCTCGGTGATGAGGATCAGCTTTTCGCCCTTGCGCGCATCTGGCACGGCGGCGACCGCCGAGAGCGAGCCTTTCCACAATTCGCCCGCCAGCGCCTCGACGGCGGCCATCGAGATCATCTCGCCACCGATCTTGGCAAAGCGCTTGGCGCGGCCTCGAATGGTGATGAAGCCGACATCGTCGACGGCGACGACGTCGCCGGTGTCATGCCAGCCGTCTTCGAGCGGTTCGAGCACGCCCGGCTTTTCGGCGCGCAGATAGCCTGCCATGACGTTGGGCCCACGCACGAACAGCCGTCCGCCATCCTCGACGCCAGGCACCGGATCCAGGCGATACTCCATACCCGGCATGATTTTGCCGACGCTGCCGGACCGGTTGTACATCGGCGTGTTGATGGAGATCACCGGCGCGGTTTCGGTCACGCCGTAGCCTTCGAGGATGCGCAGGCCGAACTTTTCCATATAGATCGCGCGCGTCGAAGGCTTGACCGGTTCCGCGCCGGCAAAGCAGTAGCGCACTGACCGGAAGTCGTAGGGGTGTGCGGTGCGGGCATAGCCGGCAAGGAACGTATCGGTGCCGAAGATGATCGTTGCGTTCGAGGCGTAAAGCAACTCCGGCACGATCCGGTAGTGCAGCGGCGAGGGGTAGAAATAGACCGGCACGCCCGAGATCAGCGGCAGCACCGTGCCCGCCGTCATGCCGAAGGAATGGAAGATCGGCAGCACATTGAAGACCTTGTCGCCCGAGTGGAAGTCGATACGCGAGGCGGCCTGGGCGGCATTGGCCAGGATGTTGCGGTGGGTGAGCAGCACGCCCTTGGGCGTGCCTTCGGACCCCGAGGTGAACAGGATCACCGCCGGATCTTCAGACTTGCGGGCGACCCGGGGTGCGCTCTTGCGCAGAAGGCCGAGCAGCTTGTGCCTGAGGCCAATGGTGGCCCGCAGATCATCGAGCCAGACGATGTCGACCGATCGGCCGAGTTCCTCGACCACGGCGCCGAGTTTCGCTTGTTCGACAAAGGCGCGCGAGGTCAGCACGGTGCGCACCTCGGCGGCTTTGCAAGCGGAGAGGATGTTAGCTGCACCGGCAGTGAAGTTCATCATCGCCGGAACCTTGCCGGCCGACATAACGCCGAGCAGCGTCGCACAGGCGCCATTAGCGTTGGGCAGCATGATGCCGAGCGTCTGCTGGCCGGCATAGAGTTTCTTGAATTTCTCGCCAAGCACGGCGGCGGCTGTCAGCAGCTTGCCGTAACTCAGCGAACCGGTGACCGGGTCCTGAACGGCCAGTTGCTTCATGCCGCGTTCGTTCGCCGTCTGGATGATCTTCTCCAGCACAGTCTTGTCGATGTCCTGGGTGCGGAAGACGAGGTCCGACATGACCTGGTAGAGGGCAGCGCCCGCCGCGGCGCGGCGCTTCCGGCCCTTCAGATCCTGCAGTACTTCAAGTTTGACGGGCTCCAGAATGGTCACCTTGACCTTCGGGAACAGCCGGCGGCGAATATGCAGCGAGGTCAGCCGCGAAAAATAGCTCTTCTCCAGCCCGTCGATGCGCACGGGCACGACCATCGAGCCGGTCTTGTCGGCCACCATGGCGGCGCCGTCATAGACCTTCATGAGGCCGCCGGTGACGGTGATCCGCCCTTCGGGGAAGATGACCAGCGGATCGCCGCCTTGCACGATCTTGATCAGCGTGCGGGTCGACATCGGCTTGGCTGGATTGAGCGGCAGCGCACGGGCGAGCTTGAGGAAAGGCTTCATCCACCAGGCCTGGGCGATAGTGTGGTCGATGGCAAAGACGGGCTCTTCCTCGGTCAGCGTCAGGGCCAGCGGACCGTCGAGGAAACTGGCATGGTTGAGCGCCAGGATGGGTGCCGGGCCGGCCGCCTTGAGGTTTTCCAGCCCCTCCACCTCCAGACGATGGAAGGCTCGGAACAGAATGGAAACGAAATCGCGGAAGGCGTTTGTCGGAAGGTATCTCAGCATCAGCCAGGCGGCGACCACGTTGAGTGCGGCGAGGCCGAACAGGATACCTCCAGTGGAGACGCCCGCTGCTTGAATCGCGGCGACAAGTATGCCGCCCACCGTCATGAAGCCTGCATTGACGATGCTCACGGCGGCGACGACGCGAGCGCGGCTGGCTTCGGGCGCCCAGGCTTGCACTGCGGCGAAGGTCGGCACGACAAGAAAGGCGCTGGCAATAGCCATGCCGGCAAGGTCGATCGCAACATGGACCGTGTTTGGCCCGGCGAAGAATATTGCGAGCGTTTCGGCCCTGGGCGAGGGCTGCATGCTCCAGATGATCCAGGCCAGGTCCAAGCCGAATAGTGCCATCAACGCCGTGCCAACCGGGGCTGGCAAGAGCACGATGCGGCCCTGCGACATCCATGCGGCTATGGCAGAGCCAATCGCGATCGAGACGGCGAACACCGCGAGATAGGCGGTGACAGCGATTTCTCCGCCACCGAGCGAATCCTTGACCAACGTAGGCAGGATCGAAAGGACAATGGCCCCGATAAGCCAGAACCACGACGTCATCAGTCCGGCGCGCCAGATCCGCTTGTCGGCACGCAAGCCGTTGACCTGTCGCCACGTCGAGCGAAAGATGTTCCGGTCTATAACGAGGTCGGGTGCAGCAGAACCGGTTGACGGAATGTATCGGCTGACAAACCAGCAACCGATGGCGAGGATCATCATCATCGGCCCGAAGACCGAGACGCCTATGCCATCGGCCGAGACGACGCCTCCGGCGATAGTGCCGCCGAGGATGGCGGCGAAGGTTGCCGATTCGATCCAGGCATTGGCGCGGGGCAATTCCTTGCGCTCGAGATGATCCGGCAGGATGCCGTACTTGATCGGTCCGAACAGTGCCGAGATGATGCCGAACATGAGCAACGCCATCATCAGCACCGGGATCGACGACAGCGCGATCCCAACGACAGCGACAGCCGCAGCGGCGATCTCGGTGAATTTCAGCCGACGGGCGATGAGCGCCTTGTCGAACCGGTCGGCGATCTCGCCACCAAGGGCGGACAGGAGCAGGAAAGGAGCCATGAAGACGGCACCCGCCAGGGTGATCAGTGATGCCGCCTTGTCCGCCGCCAGGGTGAACAGAATAAGGAAAACCAGCGTGTTCTTGAGGAAATTGTCGTTGAAGGCGGACAGGAACTGCGTCCAGAAGAGAGGCGCAAAACGCCGTGAAGTCATCAGATGACTGTTCGTGGGGTTGTTCGTGACGATTTCCATAGCGGCGACTTCCATTGGGCAGACCGTTGAAGATCCTGGTCGGATCGATCCGCGGTCTTGCGCGGTTTGAGCCTTTTTGTAGTGGGAACCCGATTACGCTTCGTTACTGCGGCTCACATTGATCAGCAGCTTTCGGTGTTGCCGGTTGATGAAGCGGCTTGCCTCTTCCGCGTCTCGCGGTGTCTTGGTGATGGTTGAGGTATCCACGAGCCTGGTCGCGGCCATCGGGCAGAACCCCTTGGCGGCTATGCTTGCCCCATGAAATTGATGCCGCCGTCATCATCCAGGCGGCGATAGCGAAAGTGGGCGTGGTCAACGTTTGCAGGCGCTTGAACCTTTGGGAGCATAGCTGTTGGAGGTCATCGATATTGTCTTTTGGTTTCAGGGTGAGGTTGCGCCGGCGTTGGTCTGTTTCCGGGTTCGATACATCAGCCGGTCTTGCGACAGTCTTTCGCAGCCGGTCGAGGACGGCGTCAGTGAGCCGGCTCGCTTCATCGGCATGAGCGGTGACGGCATACGTCATCAAAGCAATAAGACTGCCCGCATCCTCACCCCGTCGTTTGGTCGAAAGTAAGGTGGGACAATCAGAGTGCGCAAACTTGTCATTACTGATACTGCGCTTCACCCCAGCTTTTAGCGTGCGCCCTTCGGCATATGCGTGGTTCACCATTCCTTCACTTTATTAGCGCACGTTCATATGCGGACATGTTGGTGTAGCTTGTACGTGCCCAAAGCCCCGGCGCATCGACCCAGCGCTGGGGCTTTTTTGTCCGCCTGGTAATCCGCGTGTTCGCCAGACAGGGGCGTGAACTGCGCAGTCGCCCTTGAAGGTGAGTTCGCCGCTGTGGTGTCCTCTTGCATCGACCAAGCTCAAGGCAACGCCATCGACTTGAGCCTAGCTGTGCGTGTTTCGACATTTCGACGTCGCGGTGTCGGATGCTTTTACATCTGAGAGCTACGCGCGTTCGTTTGCAGACGGTCAGGCGTTCCGACTGGGCGTTCAGGTCGCGGAGATGAAGAAGGCGGCCTAGCTGCGCGCTTGGCCAAGGCCGCATGGCGATTGAAGCCCGAGTGACCAAAGTCGGTCGAAAAAGCGGCAACGCTTACGATCTGCCACGCGCGGCAAGTGACCAAGTAGCCTCACTCGCTCATCGCATGAAGCACGTCGTGCTTGATGATCTCGATGCTGCGCAGATTGAGCAGGCGGATGACGCCTTTGTCCTTCAGCCGGGTGAAAACCCGCGACACGGTTTCGATGGTGAGGCCGAGATAATCGCCAATATCCATGCGCGACATCGGCAGTTCGACCTGTCGCAAGCCGCCCTGCCGCTCCGCCATGTCGACCAGGAACGCGGCGACGCGTTCGATGGCATTCTGACGGCCGAGAACCAAGAGATGTTCCTGCGCTCTCGTCAGGCCCTTGAGAGCCAACGGCAGCAGCTGACGGGAGAGATCCGCACCAGTGGCAAAGCGGAAGACGCGGACACCCACGGCGTTGATGGCTTCGGCGAAAAAATGATGGGTGGTGCCGGCTTCGAAACCGAATGTCTCTCCGGCCAGATGGAAGGCACTTATCTGCCTGCGACCGTCCGCAAGCAGGCGGTAAACACGCACGGCGCCAAACTCGACCTGATAGAAGGCTCCGGCCTTTTCACCTTGCGCATAGATTTCCGAACCGCAGCGAAAGAAGCTGACCGGCTGTAGCAGTGTCGGATCGAATGCCGTAGGCAGGCTCGACTGTAAGCCGTGCGACGGCAGTGAAATTCTGGAGCTCGATTGGGCGTGCATGGCTGTTTCCCGGTTGATCCGTAGCACAGCAATCGCGCGAATCAGCAGGTCGCGAAATTCGGTTCTATCCCTACGGGAAACTACCTAGTGCTTGGCTGGCAAAGCGGTGAAGGCCGGCAGCGTGCGTACGCGGCGCTCGCCTTCTCGGGAACTTGCGCATGCTTCTGCCGACTTGTGCCGCATTGAAATTGTCGGAGCACGCAATCATCAGCGTCGGTCGACAGTCATACTGGCAGACTGGCAACGGAAACGCGGTTTCGACAGGTCGGCAACCGGGCCGAAATCCGCCGCCTGCAATCGCGACTGAAATCACTGGTGAGGATGCAGGAGTGGGCAACGAAAGCCAGATTGCCAAGATCGGAATCAGAGCCGTCGACATCATCGACGTCGACATGGCTCGCATTCAGATGATCTTCCCGGCTAAGCCCGACGAGGCGACCGGTGGGCGCTGAAGGTAACGGCTTTCGCTTGGTCGCCGTCGTCGCAAGGCACTTGGCAGGGCCATCTTAACGAGGCCCGGACGATGGTGGACGAACGGGTGATGAAAGCCATCACCGCCGAGGACGCCTCGTGAGCCGCGCCGAAAGGGATCGCAATTCTTCGAAGTTATGGAGTTTTCGGGAATGGCGATCCTTTCTTTGGTGGCGAGGCCGAGGGACAATTGATTGAACAGTTCGCGAGATGCCGATTCGCGCAGTCGCGCCAGCTATGTCCTGGCTGCAACGCATCCAACGTTACTATCCATCCTGACATGAACGCGCCGGCAGTCATGCTACTGTGGAAGCGCAGCTGGCCGATCCTACGACATCGTTCTGGCAGCCTGCCATGAAGTGAAGAGGAGAGTTCACCATGTCCAGGATGAATCGCCGCGCCTTGCTTCTCAACGCCGCCAGCGCCGTTGTCGCCTCGACGGTTGCGGCATCGGCTTTCGCCACAAAGCCGCGACGGGAGGACCGGGAACCGTCCCGCGATCTGCGGGCGCTGATCAATGCGCACAAGGCAGCGTACGCGGCATTCGGCAAGGCGATCCACGAAATGGGCGGCAGTAACCGCGACCACGACAGAGCCAGCCGGGCTGAGGAAAGGTCGCTGCTGGCTGTATGCGCCTATCCTGCGGTCAGGGAAGGTGATCGCCGGTCCAAGGCCCGATATCTTTTGAAGATCGAGGCGCGCGGTGAGCTCGACTTGGCAGAGCATATGCAAGCTCTTCTCCGCTCGACGATGGGGGAGGGATAGGACCGGGATTGCGTGTCCTGCTTTTCGTCGATGGCATTCGTGTGCAGCTAGAACCAGGCGTCGAGCCAGTTGCCTATGCCTCGCTCGATAGCATATTGCGAGCGGCATAGAGTTCGCCAATGAAGTCGGTGATCAAGGTCGAATTGATGCCGTCCGGCGGGCGCAGGAGTAGCGCGCGGAAATTGACGGCTGGCTCGAATGGCCTGGCCAAAATACCGCCGATCATGCCGTCCGCAATGACGGAGGGATTGACCAAGCCGATTCCCATGCCCTTCGCTGCAAGGATAGCGATGGTCAGGCCGTAGGGCGTTTCGATCAGGATGCGCGGCCGTACCCCATGCGCGGCCAGGATCTTGTCCATCGCGAGCCGAGCCGTATCTTCCGGCGACAATGCCAGGAAGGCCTCGTCGGCGAGATCGGCCGGCGTGATTATCTGCTTCCGCGCCAGCCGGTGGTTCGTCGGCATTACACAGACGGCGCGCGGCGTGGTGAAGATGCTGTGCAGCACGCCGCTGGTATCGACCTCGTCGGCCGCGAGCCCGATATCGAAACTGCCAGAGGCCACCAGGTCGCGCACGATATTGGAGGTGCGGACCTGATAGCTGATTCGCACCTGCGGATGCCGGCGTGAGAACGCTACGATGGCGCGCGGCACCAGCCCATGCCCGAGTGCCGACAGGCAGGCGACGCGGATGGTACCGGTTCCGACCTCCTTGATCTGGGCCGCCCGCAGCTTGAGCCGGTCGAGCCCGACCAGGTTGGCCTTTACCTCGGCATGGAACAACTCCCCTTCGCGTGTCGGCACCAGCCTGCCACGAATGCGGTCGAAAAGCCTGAAGCCGAGTTCGGCCTCTAGCTTGGCTAGCGAACGGCTGATGGCCGGCTGCGAGGTATCCAGCAGCGCGGCCGCCGCGCCGGCACCGCGCGTGATCATGATCGCGTTGAAGACATCGATGTCGCGCAGGTTCATAGTCAGCCCATATCAAAAGCGAATTAACTTTATCGCTGCGGTCATAGATGGCAATGGGTGAGCCGGCTAAGCTGCGCCTATGAACCGACGCGATGACACTTCACATGTCCATCCTCCCAAGCGCTCGGAGGAACCGTTCCAGGCGGTGGCGATGCCGGTCGAGCGAGCCTCGACCGTGGTCTTTGACGATCTGGAATCGTTCGAGCTTCGCGTCGAGCGTCTGTACGACGGGTTCAGCTACGGACTTTACGGCACACCGACCAGCCGGCAGCTCGAAGATCATATCGCCGTGTTGGAATGCGGATCGCGGGCTCTCGTCGTCCCGTCGGGCATGGCGGCCATGACGCTGGCGACCATGGCTGTCTGCCGTGGCGGCGAAAGCGTTCTGATCCCGGAGACGCTCTATGGCCCGGCGCGCGACATGGCCGAGCGTTTTCTCGGCCCACTCGGGATCGAGGCGGTTTCCTACGATCCACGGCTGGACGCAAGTATCGCGGCCATGATCGACGGCAGAACGCGGCTGGTCTGGGCAGAATCGCCTGGCTCAGCCACCTTCGAAGTTCAGGATGTGCCAGCCATCACGGCCGCGGCCCACAAGGCCGGCGCGCTCGTTGCGGCCGACAACACCTGGGCCTCGCATCTGCTGTTCAAGCCGCTCGCTCATGGCGTCGACATCTCGATGCAGGCGCTTTCCAAACACGCCGGCGGCCACGGCGACCTCTTGATGGGCTCGCTCGCAGTGCATGACCATGCCCTGTTCCGGCGCCTGAAGGATACAGCGCGTTTCCTTGGCTATGGCGTCTCGCCCGAGGATTGCGCGCTGTGCGAGCGCGGCCTGATGACGATGCCGGTGCGCATGCGCCACGCCGACGGTACAGCGCGCAAGATTGTCGCCTGGCTGTCGGGGCGCCCGGAAGTCGCGCAGATCTTGCATCCTGCGGAGCCTGGCCATCCCGGCCACGCGGTCTGGAAGCGTGACTTCGCCGGATCGGCGGGCGTGTTCTCCTTCGTGCTGCGGCCGGAACTGGCGCCACTGCAATCCGATGTTCTGCGCAGCCTGCGGCTGTTCAGGCTCGGCGCAAGCTGGGGCGGCGTGCATTCGCTGATTGCCGTCAGCGATCCCCGCAAGGGCCGCGCCAGCCTCGACTGGCTGAAGCCCGGCCCGGTCTGGCGCCTGTCGATCGGCCTTGAGGCGCTCGAAGATCTTCTGGCTGACCTTTCTCAGGCCTTCGAACTTTTTGCTGAAGCCCGGCGCAACGGAACCGCCGCGGCCGACGTCAACGCCGCAGAATGACGACAACTCAACGACAAGGGGAATGATTATGAAACATCAAGGTCTGAAATGGCTCACGGGTCTGGCGATAGGATTGGCCAGCCTGACTACGGGCGCCGTGGACGCCAGCGCGCAGGCGGTAATCAACAAGATCAAGGAGCGCGGCTATGTCAGCTGCGGCGCCAGCCAGGGCGTGCCCGGTCTATCCCGGCCGGACGAGAAGGGGTATTATCGCGGGTTCGATTCCGACATCTGCCGCACTTTCGCGGTCGCCATCCTCGGCGACAGAGACAAGATCCGTTACGTGCCCCTTAACGCAGGCCAGCGTTTTGCTGCGCTAC